>NZ_JAENWL010000201.1 GCF_016650095.1 Clostridium sp.
CGGGGATGAGATTTTGGCTGGGTGCATTAATAAAAATGGTTTGTTAACTATAGAGGTGAAAAAAGAATTTGGGGAATCAACTCTAGCAAAAATTTTGGATTTAGTGCAAAATGCTAGTAGCAAAAAAGCACCAACTGAAAATTTTGTAACTAAATTTGCAAGATATTACACACCAATTGTAGTTATAAGTGCAAGTGCCATTGCTATACTCCCACCGATTTTAATACCAGGTGCTACTTTCACGCAGTGGATATATAGAGCTTTGGTATTTTTAGTAGTATCTTGTCCTTGTGCTCTAGTAATATCTATTCCACTTGGATTTTTTGGAGGAATAGGTGGTGCATCTAAAAATGGCATCTTAGTTAAAGGCGGAAACTACTTAGAGGCATTAAATAGCGTTGAAGTGGTGGTTTTTGATAAGACAGGAACACTAACTAAGGGAGTATTTGTGGTTACAGAGATGCATGCAGAAGGTGAAATAAGTAGTGAAGAATTATTAGAGTATGCAGCGCACGTAGAAAGTTTCTCTAGTCACCCTATTGCCACATCTATATTAAAAGCTTATGGCAAAGATATACGAAAAGAAGATATTAGTGATGTTAACGAAATCGCTGGAAAAGGTATTAGAGCTAAAGTTAAAGGGAAATATGTGCTAGCTGGTAATTCAAAGCTAATGGATAGTGAAAAAATTTCCTATAATAAAGATGGGAAGGTTGGCACGATAATATATGTAGCTATAGATAAGAAATATGCAGGCAGTATTATAATTTCTGATGAGATAAAAGAAGACTCTATTCGTGCAATAGTTGATTTAAAATCTATGGGTGTTAAAAAAATAGTAATGCTTACTGGTGACAATAAAGATATAGCGACGGATATTGGAAGAATTTTAGGTGTAGATGAAGTTTATTCAGAACTCCTTCCACATGAGAAGGTTGAGAAGTTAGAATTGCTTCAAAAAGAGAAATCACCTAAAGGAAAGGTAGTATTTGTAGGAGATGGCATTAATGATGCACCAGTTCTCGCAAGAGCAGATATCGGAATAGCTATGGGTGGTGTAGGGTCCGATGCTGCAATAGAAGCTGCCGATATAGTAATAATGACTGATGAGCCTTCAAAAATAGCTGAAGCTATTAAAATCTCTAAAAAAACAAAGAAGATTGTAATGCAAAATATTATATTTGCATTAGGTGTAAAAGCAGCTATTTTGATATTTGCTGTTTTTGGAATTGCAACTATGTGGGAAGCGGTTTTTGGTGATGTAGGAGTTGCTCTAATCGCAGTATTAAATTCTATGAGAGCTATGAAAGTTGATAGTTAAAAATAGTAAAGGGGTTAACAAGAACAGAAAGTTCTTGTTAGCTCTTTTTTCATGTGCCAAAATCATATTCTTTTATTGCAGCTTCTATTGATTTTTTAAAAAGGTTGTAAAAAAAACAGATTTGAGTTATAATTGGTATACACAACATGACAACATAATAACATATAAACTATGTTTGCGTATATAAAAATATATTTCTAGTTGAGGAGGGAGAATTTTGAAAAAAGTTTCAAAGGATAACCCTATACCACTTCATTATCAGATAAAAGAAATACTACAAGAAATGATAGAAAATGAAGTTTTAAAGCCGGGACAATCAATTCCATCAGAAAGGGAACTTTGTGAAATTCAAGGAGTTAGCAGGATGACCGTAAATAAGGCTATTATGGCATTGGTAAATGAAGGGCTAATTTATAGAGAACAGGGAAAAGGGACTTTTGTGTCGAGTGCAAAGGTTAAGCGAGACATATCATGGCTAAAAAGCTTTACTGAGCAAATGCAAGAAAATGGAGTTATATCAAGAACTAAAATATTATCTTTTAAGTTAATAGATGCAACAAAGAAATATAAACTTGAACTGAAAATGCCTGAAGACGAAAATGAAATCATTGAAATTAAAAGACTAAGATTTAGTGATCAGCTACCAGTAGCTATTGAAACAGCATGGCTTCCGTATTATTTATTTAATGGGATGACTAGAGAAATTATTGAAGATAAATCACTATATAAAATTTTTCGTGAAAAGTATGGATATAAGTTAGATAAAGCAATACAAACAATTGAACCTACAATGCTAAATGAATATGAAAGTAAACTTCTAAACCAAGAAAATTGTGCCTTAGCATTAATATTTAGGCGAACCACCTATTTAGAAAATGGAATACCGATTGAGTATACAAAGTCTACATATAGAAGTGATAAATATAAATATCAAATAACTATAAAGTGAAATTAGAAAAGTTTAAATTGGAAAGAGTAACGGAATGTAATTAAAATATTAGCAATGGTAAGGTGGTGTGGTCAATGAAAATTAAAGCTATAGTTAATGGAAAACTTATTATGAAAGATAGGATAATTTATGACAGCGTAATAATCTTTGATGAAAAGATTATAAAAGTTATAAATATGGATAAATTCCACTCGTATAAAGAAGAATATAACGAAGAAATACAGGTAATAGATGCCAAAGGTAGATATGTATCACCAGGTTTTATTGATATTCATATACATGGCTCTGGAGGATATGATACTATGGATGCATCACCAGAAGCGTTAAGGGTTATAAGTACTACAATAGCCTCAAATGGAGTAACAGCCTATTTACCGACTACAATGACTATGGGTAAAGACAACATATATAGTGCATTAGATGCTATAAGGGAGGCAATGAAGCTGGAAACTAAAGGGGCAAAGATTTTAGGCGTGCATATGGAGGGACCATTTATAAATGAAAAGTATAAAGGAGCCCAGAAGTCAGATAATATTATTGCACCTAATTATGATATTATAAAGGAGTATTTAGATATTATTAAAATAATAACCCTTGCACCAGAAAAGGATGAGAATCATAACTTTATAAAAAAAGTGAAAGATAATTCTAAAATTACATTGTCAGTAGGTCATTCAGATGCAAGCTATGAAGAGACAATAATGGCCATTGAGGATGGAATAACACATGCAACTCATACATTTAACGCTATGACTCCTTTGAATCATAGAAAACCAGGTATTGTAGGTGCTATTTTCACAAGTGATATAACCTGTGAGCTAATAGCGGATATGATACATGTTCATCCAGCAATTTTTAATCTACTTATAAATGTCAAACATAAAGAAAAAATAGTACTAATAACAGATTCTATGAGAGCTGGATGTATGAAGAGTGGAAATTATGAGCTTGGTGGACAGAAGGTAATAGTTGAAAACGGAGCTGCAAGGCTTCAAAATGGTACATTGGCAGGTAGCGTTTTAACTTTAAATAAGGCTGTATTAAACATGCTAAACCACAGCGACTTAGAAATTTATGAGGCAGTGGCAATGGCTACACATAACCCAGCAAAGGTTATTAATATGGATAATAAAAAAGGAAGTTTAGAGGCCGGATGTGATGCAGATATAATTATTTTTGATGATGGCATTGATATATTTTGTACAATAGTAGAAGGAAAAATAGTATTCGAAATTGAAAAGTAGAATTTTGAGTAAGGCGCATGATAATAAATAAACTAGGATAGTATAGACTTGTTATTTATTTAAATGCAAATAATATTAAGAGGTGGTGCGAATATGAGGATAATAGTGGTAGATAATTACGATGAAATGAGCAAGAAAGCAGCGCTTATGATTGCAAGTCAGATTATGCTAAAGCCTAATAGTGTATTAGGTCTCGCTACTGGAGCTACGCCAATAGGAATGTATAAGGAATTAGTTGAGTTGTATAACAAAAATGAAGTGGATTTTAAAGAGGTTAAAACTTTTAACTTAGACGAATATTATGGAATTAATAGAGAGAATCCTGAAAGTTACTATAATTATATGATGGTCAATTTATTTAATCATATAAATATAAATAGAGAAAATATTAATGTACCTAATGGTATGGCAAAGGATGTTAATGCTGTATGCAAAGAGTATGAGAATAAAATAAAAGAAGCTGGTGGAATTGATATGCAAGTTTTGGGTATTGGTGGAAATGGGCATATTGGCTTCAATGAACCAGATGTAAACTTTGAGGCAGAGACTCATTTGGTTAATCTGGACGAGCAAACTATAGAAGCTAATTCTAGGTTTTTTGATTCAATAGAGGATGTGCCAATAAAAGCTATAAGTATGGGAATAAAGACAATAATGAATTCTAAGAAGATTATTCTTCTTGCCAATGGACTAAGCAAAGCTAAAACTATAGAAGGTGCTGTTAAAGGCAAAATAAACCCTAAAGTGCCTGCTTCAATTCTGCAACTTCATAATGATGTAACTATAATTATAGATAAAGAAGCTGCCAGCTTATTATAAGCAAAACACCTATACTAGATATTTCATCTTCGAAGAAGATTAAGAGCTTCTTTGAAGATGATTAACGGCTTCTTTGAAGCTGATTAAGCTAGTGTAGGTGTTTTATATTCTTGCATGTATTTTATGTTGGTAATAAATTTAAATTTTTCAATTTATCAGTATCATATAATAAATTAAAACAATAAGTTATTATATCACTTCTTTTAATTATTCCTATAAAAACATCATTATCATCCACAACGGGAACAAAGTTTTGATCCTTTGCTAGGGATATCAAACTCTCTATGTCTGAATTAATTTTTACTGCTTTGTTACAGATGTGTCTTGGAATATCTTCAATTAAAATCTTATTTGTATCATTAAAACTTAAATCTGGAGTATTCTTTAACTTCCATAATAAGTCACCTTCTGTTAAAGTGCCTACGTAATTACCTTTTTCATTTATTAAGGGCACGGCTGAATACCTGTGGTACTCCATTCGTTCCAATGCTTGCCTCATTGTAGAACTTGGCTTTTCATAAACAACTTCATTTTTAGGCATAAGAAAAAAAGCTATGTTCATATTTATCCATCCTTTAAAAATTTATATTTTCTAATTCTCTGACAATATCATTATAACATGTTTTTTAGACTTGTTGATGTATAATCATTTAAAAATTCGGGCTAATTATTAAACATTGGATAAAGTTGACATGAAATATTATTTAAATATTAATAGATATAGCAATGGAGTTTAATTGGATAATAGGGTAAAATATACATGTAAGAGATTCTTTAATGAATATACTAAAAAGATCAAGGAGTGAATATATGAACAATTTTTCAGCTGCTGAAGAATATAAAAAGGCTAGTAAATTAGCTAAAGTTAAATATTATAGGGACATATCAAGAGGAAACTCTGGTCATATATCATCTTTAGATAATATTTTAAAAAAAATAGATATAGTAGCAGAAATACCCTTGGGAATAAAAAGCATTCCATTAAAAAAGATAATGGGAACTTATTTTTATACAAGAAGCAGAGATTTCGCAATGAACTTCCTTCCTTTAGCGAGCGAAAATAGTGAGTTTTCTATGAAGTGGCGAGCAGTTTATACACATCATATTAATGAGGGAATAAATGACCCTGTAAAAATTTATGAGTATATGAATGAATTCTATGTTATGGAAGGTAACAAGCGGGTAAGTGTATTAAAATATGTAGATGCTTATTCAATCGACGGAGATGTTACTAGGCTAGTTCCTAAAAGGGATGAGAATGATTTAAATAACATAATATATTACGAATTTTTGGATTTCAATAATAAGACAGGGATAAATGCTATTTGGTTTTCCAAGGAAGGTGGATTTACTAAACTTTCTAAGTATTTGGATGAATATGATCCTAAACTTAATTTATTTTCAAACAAGTATGAGCATTTTTTAAAAAATGTGTACTATCCTTTCAGTCGCACTTTTTACAAATTAGGTGGAGATAAATTAAATATCACTACTGGAGATGCGTTTTTAGAATATGTAAAGATTTATGGCATCTCAGATGAATTTAAAGAAACAGAGAGGAAATTAAGAGTGGATAAGTTCTTAGCAGAGCTTAGGATACTTTTAAAAAATAATGCAGTAGATATTCAGACAGAACCTTTTCATGTGCATAAGAAAAATGTTATTACATCATTTACAAATCTAGTAGTTCCACATAAAAAGTTAAGAGTGGCATTTATTTTTGAAAAAACTATTGATACATCAGGTTGGAGTTATGTTCATAATTTAGGAAGAGTGTATGCACAAGAACAATTAGGTAGCGAAATAGAGACTTTCGTTATTGATAATTTTAAAATTGATGGTGATAGTTATGAAAGATTGAGTAAGTTATGTGAAGAAGATTATGATATTATATTTACTACATGTCCATCTTATCTTAATATAACTTTGAGAGCAGCTTTAAAGTTCGACAATATTAAATTTTTTAATTGCTCTCCAGTAAAGGCTTTTAGAAATGTAAGCACTTATTTTGGAAGGTCACATGAACCGAGGTTTTTACTAGGTCTTATTGCGGGGTCTATTACAAAGTCAAACATTATAGGTTATATAGATATTCATAGTGAAACAGAGATTATAACAGGAATTAATGCTTTTGCGTTAGGTGTTAAAACTGTAAATCCAAATGCTGAAATTATGATTTCATGGCTTGATGAACCCGGGGATATGGAACATTCTAAAGAATTAATTCAAGAACTTAAGGGACGTGGTGCAGACCTTATAATGCAAAATGACTTAATAGCATTAGGTAAAGGGTCAAGAGATTTTGGGCTATATTCTTTAAAATATAGTGAAGAAGAGGAGAAATGGATACCAGAAGTGAACTATGGTTTAATTA
>NZ_JAENWL010000007.1 GCF_016650095.1 Clostridium sp.
AATTTGGACCAATATATTTTAATGGAATATAACGAGGTGAAGGTCTACCTTCATAAAAGCCTTAACTTAAATAAAGACATACATGTATATCAGAAGGCAAAAATACCGTTTTTCGCCGCCATATTTGGAGTCAAAGGTGTCCGATTATAGTATTCATAATTAAATCATGAAGGTTCGGCATGTTGGTTGTTCTGATAGTAGAGCATTCGTTAACAGAATCTAAGTTTATTCCATGAAAAATTTCCTAACACGCTTATTCGACGTCCTGTCTCAGAAGCGCTAGCAGGCCTTCCTAGCCTGCTTAGGTCAATTTTTCATTACATAAACTAAGATTCTATAAAACTCATTATATACTATCTGCCACACTCCAACATGCTTTCCCCTTCATGATTTAATTTATCTTAATAGTCACAATACAATATATTTTGTATTTCAAGATTGCCTAAGACAACCTATATGTGAGTAATAATATACATATAGGTTGTCTTATTTTATTTGAAGTCATACCTATCCGGCTTATATCTTCTATATTCTTACGCCTTTTAACTTAGTTTTATTGGGCGTATCCACATAGAAAATCAGTCGTCATAGCAAAAATTTAATATAACTTTTCTAATATTAACGACTCTTTTTTTCCATTCCATTCTATTTTCACTATCATATCTCTATCAGTAGGTTTGGGAAATCCAGTGGGCAGCATAAGCTTGCCCGTGTGAATCATGGTACTATCCATTTTGAATTCACCCTCTTCTCCTTCATTCCTCGTGTCTATTGAGTATTTTATATCTTTTACTAAGTTGCCTTCTTTCCCAGTGTACTTAAATGTATAATATGTGTTATGTGAGTTTTTATTACCATCAATTTTATAACCTACATGCCAATTTTGACTGGTGCCTTCATAATTAATTACAACATCTTCAACACCTGCACGCAAATTATTTGCAAGTCTAGAAAGTGCATCGTAACTGTTTTTATCATTAGTAAGATCATTGCCAATATACGTTAAATACTTATATATAGCTACCCGTTTTTCTGTGACTGCTTTCCATCTGCTATTTGTAGTATTAATTTCTGTAATACAATGATAAAGCCCAGAGATTGCACTATATAACTCGTTGCGGTTTTCACTCTTACCATATGAAGTTAAATCTAATGTAGATAAAGCTGTATATAAGTTAGCGGCTGCTAATCTATAATAATAATTTTTATCATCATCCTTCATTTTGGTATAGTCCTGTGCAAAACATGATTGGGCCTGGGACAATGTGTATTTAAATAATTCATTTGCAGTTTTTTCTCGCTGCTTTAAACCAATAAAACTGTAAGCACCAAACAGCAAACTTATTATTAACGCTATTATTAGTAGATATTGTTTTTTCATTAGAATTCCACCCTTGTACACTTTATCGTCTTACCTTTATGGGGTACTTAAACCGCATTAACATGGCATATTATAACATTAACCCCATTATAAATAAAGTCGCCTAGTGTATTTTAAAGTAGACTAACTATTTTTTTCTTAGATTATGCTATAACTAAAAGTATATATTGCTCCAATGCGTTCACATCGCCAAGTAATTCTAAAATTCATTTTGTTTCCAGCTGCTAAAAAACATAAACTCGCTATTTCGCTCAAACATATGTTTTTCTTTACGCATCTGTAAACAAAATAAATTAAGAATTGCTAAGGCTTGTTCAAATGCATTTTACGCAACATATACTTTTGTTAGCATAATTACTAATATATATATTTCAACAATAAAAGTTCATTCACAAGAATGCATAAAAAAATACCTAGTAATGTTAATTTTAACAAATAGAATGTATTATTTTACTTGAAGTCATATATTTATGAATTATATCCAATTTACGGTAATAATGGTATACTTAAATAAATATATTTTGTCGAACTTGTAAAATATTTTGGTGCAACAAGAAGTCGCTAATTAGTAGTGTTTCATAGAAAACAGCGTTAGTTACTAAGCATATTTTTTCATGCCAAACAAGTTGAAATTAAATAGCCAGATTGTTTGGGAGCTTGCAATTCATAAAAATATTTAAATAAGTTTATACACTTTGAAAATGGAAATATTGAATTGATAAAAGAAAAATATATAGTCGCAAAGAGTACCAGTAGCATAGAGAATATTATGCGTTATATTTAAATAAGCTGAAAAAATAGTATTTAAAAACGTCGTATACAAAGATGAGATTTCAATTAAGTTAGAAGACATCAAGGATGGACTTGATTGATGAGGTAAAATATCATGCACAAAAATTTCGGAAAAATAATTGTTACTGCTATTTTATTAGGAATAATCCTTCAATATACCTTAGTATACAATATCAATGGTAATAAAATCGAAAATTATATTGTTCACAAAATAAGTAAAACATCAAAAGAAAATACCGCAAATATAGTTGTTCTTGATAAACTTAAAACTGATTTTGGCCTAGTAGTATTATTTGAAACATCGATTAAAGATAAGCCTATCGGATACGCAGTTTTTGAAAAGGATGCAATTTTTAATAGATATGGTAATGAAGATTTTGCAATCTATGAAAATAGACACAATGGAGATCAAGATGCGCTAGTTGATTTGAGTAGTGAAAATGTATTTGAAATTCAAGATGATAAAATTGAATTAATCAATTCAAAACAAAATAAAAAAGGATTAATAAAATATTATGTTAATGGAATAATATTTTTAATTAGCGCTATTTATGGTTCATATACTTGGATAAAGCAATTAATAAGAAACAAGAGTTTATAGTATATGTTGTGTAATATCCCCATAATCAGGCTATGATTATTAATAATATAATATGAAATTTCTCCACAGTGACTTGCAATGAGAAACGCTGAAAGATTAGAATTTCTTAATCAAATTTCACGTTTCGAGTTCACATTGCAAGGCACGCAGGAGAAATTTCATTGGATTTATAATATTGTAGCTTGATAGTCCCTATTTTTAACTGTTAACTAAATTCTTCATACTCAAATCTAAAACTTTGTAAGAGTGAGTCAATGCCCCTACAGATATATAGTCAACTCCACTGCTTGCTACTTCCAAAATATTATCTGTGGTTACATTTCCAGATGTTACAATGTTATGTCTTAGGGCAATAGCTATTCCATCCCCTGTTAGGCTTCTTCTACTGGTTGAATTTTTAAATAGACCTCCAATACCACCAGTTGCTAAAATAGTTTCCTTAGAATATATATTTATTGTTTCCTCACCCTTAGTGACGATGCCTCCAATGCATTTATTGTTGTTGATAATAATATCAAGCAAAGTAGTGTTTTCATATATTCTTATATTATTTTTGTTTTTAATTGAATCTAATAAAGATAAAAAAAGCTCTTTTCCAGTTTCATCCTTGTTATGAACAATTCTACTAACGCTATGTGCACCTTCCTTTGTATATTTGAACTCACCCTTTTCCGAGTCAAAACACACTCCAAAATCTATTACTTTATTTATATTATCTCTTAAATATCATCATTTTGATAATAATGTGCTAGAATCAAAGCGTTTTTCTCCACCTTCAATTGCTGAATCTTTTCTTTTAACTCTTGCATTTATTTATACACCTCTTTATATATGTATATACTAGTGTATATACACCAGTATTCTATATTATAATAGCACTTGCGTAGTCAGATATCAATATGTAGGGAAAATAAAAAAAGCATGACATATGATATTAAAATCACATAGCATGCTTTCTTTAATTAAATTATAGATATTCAGCATATAGATTGCTCTGATAGTAGAGTTTATTCTTATATTATGCTAACCAAAGTATATATTGCGTAAAATGCGTTCGAACAAGCCTTAGTAATTCTTAACTAATTTTATTGGAAGATGCGTTAAGAAAAGTGCATGTTTGAGCGTTTACGCGAGTTTGCACTTTTTAGTATCTTTCAATAAAATTTGTTTAGAATTACTTGGCGAAGTGAGCGCATTTCTGGCAATATATACTTTACGTTACAGCATAATATAAGAATAATTACTCTTCTTCAACTAACTCGTTCATTTCCTCTGCTCTAGACATATATAATATCCCATCTAAATGATCAATTTCATGACAAAAGGCTCTCGCTAGTAACCCTTCAGCTTCATAGGTTACTGGTTTTCCTTTAATATTAATTCCTTTAACTGTAACATTTGTAGGCCTAAATACCTCACCCTCATATCCCAAATAGCTTAAACATCCTTCATAATCCTTTTCATTTCCTGATTGAGCCGTTATTTCAGGATTTATAATTATTATTGGTTCTTCATCTTCTTCTCCACCTAAATCAATTACCACAACTCTTTTTAAAATACCTATTTGTGGAGCAGCCAGGCCTATCCCATTGCCCTCATAAAGTGTATCGATCATATCATCAACTAAGTTTAATATTCTTCTATCTACTTTTTTAACCGCCTCACAAATCGTATTAAGACGTTTGTCCCCATATTGTAAAATTTTTCTAACCGCCATATTGCTCCTCCTTAAATTAATTGCATTTAATAGCAATAAATTTAAACTTCTTTCACTGTATATTCTATTATAAATTACTGCATACATCAACTTAAATTTTCACAAAAAAAGTTAAGGTGTCATAAAAACACCTTAACTTTATCCCTTACGTGCTAATTCGCTTTGCATCGGCTATTACTTGAGCTTTTTCCATCATGCTTTTAACCTTCATAAGTCTAGTTAAAGCTCCTCTTTCATTTTCACCAAGCTTCATTTTTATATACTTTATAGTATCTTGAAGTTGAGGTATTGTCATATATTCAAGAGCATTAACTGTTCTTCTAGTTTTTTCAATCTCTTTCGCCATAAGCTGACAAGATTTTTCTACCTCTGCAAGTTCTAATAATTTCGGTAAAATTATATAAAGCTTTTCTATAGCTCCATCAAGTTCACCTGAAGTACTAGCAAATCCATATGGATATATGCTTCCTGGATCATCTTCTAATTTTCTTTTAAACTTCATCATGGGAACTTTAACACCCATAAGATTTTTTGTTTCAACTTCTACAGAAATACTTTCTTTTGGATATGCAATGGCTTCCTCTAGAAATTCTGAGGACATTAATGCACTTGCCATAACAAAATCCTTAAAAGAGTTTTGTAATTCTTCCTCAACATTTGATCGTAGTTCATTATTATGTTTTATAAGATCAATAAATCTTCTCATAAGCTCATCTTGCTTATCTTTTAATAATTTATGTCCACGAGTCGCTGTACCTAATCTTTTTTTAAGTTTAGTAAGCTCCATTCTAGTTGGGCTGACATTTAACCTTGCCACGTTTACTCACCCTCTTTAACAGGTAAGTACTTCTCTAAATATTCATCCCTAATTCTTTTAAGTTCGGTTCTTGGTAGAATAGATAGAAGCTCCCATCCTAAATTTATTGTTTCGTCAATAGATCTATTAACTCCAAACCCTTGGGAAACATACTTCTTTTCAAAAGCCTCTGCAAATTTTGCATATGCTTTGTCTGCATCAGATAAAGCTGACTCTCCTAAAATAACTGCTAGCTCCTTTGCCTGCTTACCTTGAGCATATGCAGCAAATAACTGGTTCATTGTATCAGCATGATCTTCTCTAGTTTTGCCTTTACCTATACCTTTATCTTTAAGCCTTGATAATGAAGGAAGAACATCTATTGGAGGCATAATGCCTTTTTTATAAAGTTCACGACTTAAAATAATCTGTCCTTCAGTTATGTATCCTGTTAAATCAGGAATTGGATGAGTTATATCATCTTCTGGCATTGTAAGTATAGGAATTTGAGTTATTGAACCTTCAAGTCCTTTAATCCTACCTGCTCTTTCATAAAGTGTCGAAAGGTCAGTGTATAGATATCCTGGATATCCACGTCTACCTGGTACTTCTTTTCTTGCAGCTGAAACTTCACGTAGTGCCTCACAATAATTCGTAATATCAGTCATAATTACAAGTACATGCATTCCTTTTTCATAGGCAAGAAATTCAGCTGTAGTTAGAGCCATTCTAGGTGTGGCTATTCTCTCAATAGCTGGGTCATTTGCAAGGTTCATAAATAACACAGTTCTGTCTATTGCACCAGTACTAGTAAAATCATCTACAAAAAATTGTGCTTCCTCAAAAGTTATTCCTATAGCTGCAAATACAACAGCAAATTTTGAATCTGAATTTAACACCTTCGCTTGCCTTGCTATTTGTGCAGCAAGCTCAGCATGTGGAAGACCTGATCCAGAAAATACTGGTAATTTTTGTCCTCTAACTAAAGTATTAAGCCCATCAATAGCTGAAATACCTGTTTGAATAAACTCTGACGGATAGTCTCTTGCTACGGGGTTTAATGGTTCTCCATTTATGTCTAATCTCTTTTCAGGGATAATTTTAGGTCCACCATCTTTTGGCCTACCAAGTCCATCAAATACTCTTCCAAGCATATCTTCCGAAACACCTAGTTCTAGTGGTCTTCCTAAAAATTTAGCCTTACTACCTTTTAAGTTAATTCCTGTAGAACTTTCAAATAACTGAACCATTGCTTTATCTTCATTTATTTCAAGTACTTTTCCACGACGGATTTCACCAGTCTGTAGTTCTATTTCTACAAGTTCATCATACCTTACCCCTTGAACTTTCTCTACAACCATAAGTGGTCCGACAACTTCTGATATGGTTCTATATTCTTTAATCATTAATAACTCCACCTTCCGTTATTAATTTTTCTACTTCCTTGGATAATTGTATATATATATCATCGATTCTTGACAATTCAGTTTCCGGAATATTTTTTGCTCTTGCTATTTTATCTCTTACTTCCATTTTTAATACCTTACTTAAATATACCCCTGCGTTTAAAGCTTTTTCTGCTTCAACTTGGAAGACTAAAATTAACTTTAACATTTTATGTTGTTTTTCCAAGGATGTAAAAGTATCAACGTCATCGAAGGCATTCTGTTGTAGATAATCTTCTCTAATTGACTTTGCAACTTCTAATTTCAATCTATCTTCTTCCGAAAGAGCATCCAAACCAACAAGTCTTACTATTTCTTGAAGTTTCGCTTCTTCTTGAAGAATACCCATAGCTTTCATTCCAAGCTCAGTCCAATCCTCTGCAACGTTCTCATCCATCCACTTACCTATCTTATCTAAATATAGTGAGTAAGATTCTAACCAATTTATTGATGGAAAATGTCTCATATAAGCAAGTTGTGCATCTAGTCCCCAAAAAACCTTAACTATTCTTAGTGTAGCCTGAGTAACTGGCTCTGATAAATCTCCACCTGGAGGTGATACTGCACCAATAACTGTAAGGGCTCCCTCCCTTTTATCACTTCCAAGGCAAACTACTTTTCCTGACCTTTCATAAAAATCAGCTACACGTGAACCTAGGTATGCTGGATAACCCTCATCACCTGGCATTTCCTCTAGTCTTCCTGACATTTCACGAAGTGCCTCTGCCCAACGGGAAGTAGAATCCGCCATTACAGCTACTGAGTATCCCATATCTCTATAGTACTCTGCAATAGTTATCCCTGTATATACAGACGCTTCTCTAGCTGCAACTGGCATATTAGACGTATTTGCAATTAACACAGTTCTTTTCATTATAGATTCACCAGTTTTTGGATCTTTAAGCTCTGGAAACTCATTCAAAACGTCTGTCATTTCGTTTCCACGTTCCCCGCAACCTATATAAACAACTATTTCTGAATCTGCCCATTTAGCAAGTTGATGTTGAACTACCGTTTTTCCACTTCCAAAAGGACCTGGAACACAAGCAGTACCACCTTTAGTTACAGGGAAAAAAGTATCTACTACTCTTTGACCTGTAATTAGTGGCTCTACCGGATTTAATTTTTTAGCGTATGGTCTTCCACGTCTTACTGGCCATTTTTGCATTAATGTAACTTGTACAACGCCTTCTGAAGTTTGTACTTCAGCCACTACTTCCTCTACTGTGTACTCTCCTTCTTTAATAGAAGCTATAGTTCCCTCTATTCCAAAAGGTATCATTATTTTTTGAGTTATAACACTCGTTTCCACAACTGTACCTATGGTATCACCAGATGAAACACTATCCCCAACCGCAACGGTCGGTACAAATCCCCATTTTCTTTTTCTATCTAATGGTGGAACATTTATTCCCTTTGTTAAGTAATTACCTGCTATAGCTCTTATTGCATCAAGCGGTCTTTGAATACCGTCAAACATTGATTCCATAAGTCCTGGTCCAAGTTCTACACTTAATGCTTCTCCAGTAGATTCTACTGGATCTCCTGGTCCGAGGCCTGATGTTTCTTCATATACTTGAATGGAGGCTCTATCTCCTCTCATTTCGATGATTTCGCCAATAAGACCCTTTTCTCCAACTTTAACTACATCATATATATTAGCTTCATCCATGTCTTTTGCAACAACCAATGGACCTGAAACTTTTACGATTTTACCGATTTTCAAGTTATCTCCCTACCTTTCTATAAAATATTAACGCCCACCGCTTTTTCTACATTATCGCGAATCCTTTGCATTCCTATATCTAGTGAGCCCTGATTACTTGGTATTAATATAACAGCAGGAAGCATCTTTGCGTTATATCTTTCTATGGTTTCATCTAAATGTTGAGCTAGTTGCTCAGTAACAAATATAACTGCATAATTATTCGATGCCATTTTATCTATAACTTTTCTAGCCTCTTCAATTTCAATAACAGGATATACGTCAATTCCAAGAGCTTTAAAAGCAAGTATCGAATCTTTGTCTCCAACTACTCCTATTTTATGCATAAACATCACGCACCCTTTCTCTTATGACAGCCGTATCAACATTATTTAATTTTCCAACCATAATTATTCTTATTATTTTTATTTCTGTTTCCTTTGCTGCGATATAAGCAAATATTGGTTCTGGCCCAAAAGTAACATATTTAGCTGATTTTAAATTTTTCATAATGAAATTTTCAGTGTATTTTTCAAAAGCTGATAATTTACCAGTTTTAATATATTCTTCGAGTCCCATTGTTACAACTTCTCCATACTTTGATGAAGCAAATTTAGTCGCCATATTTTCAATAGGCTCATTGAATGCTTTTATTATGATATCTTTATCTATATCTCCACCTGGAAGGATAACCTCTTTTAAAAAGTTTACATTCTTTTGTTGTTTCTTTAATCTAATAATTGATTTAATGTTAGAAAAATCTATACTTCTTTTTATATAATCAATTATAAAATCAATTTTTGTATCTTTTGCCCTTGCTAACATGTCTATATACATATATTGGTCTAATATAATATCAATCTTTTGAGGGTCTTTAAGCTCACTAAAGACTTTTTGTGCCTTAAGTATAGCTTCTTTCATATTAGGGTTTAAGTCCCTATATTCTCCAGTATTCATGTAAATCTTCAATTTCTCTATATCCACTGTTCCTGCTGGAATTAGCATATAAGAAAAATCCTTGTCTAAAGCCTTCCCTTTTAACATTACCTTGATATTATGATAATCATATTTAAGACTCATAATATCTACTATAATTGGGTCTGGAGAAACTTTATACATAAGCGAATATACTCTGTTTAACTCCTCTTTAAGTAGTATATTGTAGTCCTCTGTTTTTTTTATATTTACCATCAAACCTGCATATTCAGTTTCCTGCAAGCTCTTAAGCACTTCTTCCGCCGAGGCACTATCAATCATTCTATCAATCTTTACTTTGTTAAGGAGTCTTGTTTCTAATACCCTTAGCCTAGCCACAGCTTGTGTGAAATTCATTTTATCCATATATGGCTATCCTCCTTATTTTCCTTCGAGGTAGATAACAATTAATAATTATTATCTACCTAAAATTTAATTGAATAGTTCTTTAACTATATCTGATTCAAGCTCATCCCTTAATGAATTAACAAGGCTTTCAAAAGTATTATTAACCTCTATACCATTTTTAAGTATTATAAATCCACTTTTAATATCACGCACATCAGAACTTAGCTTTATTTCCCCTATTTTTCCTGAAGATTTTAGTGCAGTATTTATTTGAGATAAATATTCACCGTCTACAATATTTGTGTATTTCCCAGGAATTATTATTTCTTCATCCCCTGCTATTTGCATTGATAAAAGATATCTTTTTATAAGTTCCAAATACTCTTCATCAGTTATTACTAAAAGCTTCTTTAAAGCATCAACAAATACATTATCAATCATTTTTTGCATAGCCACTAATTTTTCATTTCTAACCGTTAGCTGAGCATTTGATATAATTCTTTGTTTTGTTGTATTAGCTTCAATTTTAGTTTTTTCTAACATTTGTACCACTAGATCTTTGGCAACTTTAACTTTACTTTCTATAAGTAAAGCTTCATTATCCTTAGCTTCTTTCAATAAAGCTTCTGCTTTAATATTAGCATCTTCTATTATCTTAGATGATAAATTCTCTAAATTTGACATATATTCACTTCCTCTAACATCTTTGTTTTAAACTAGAATGTCTTACTTAATAAGATTATTGAAACTACAAATGCTAAAATAGCATATGTTTCAACCATTACAGAAAGTATAATAGCTTTTGTAGTATGTTCTGGGTTTTTAGCTAGTATTGCAACACCCGCTGCAGCCGTTTTAGCCTGTGCTATTGCTGAATACAATCCTACGAAGGCTATTGGTAAACAAGCCATAAATAAGTATAATCCCATACCTAAAGTCATATCCGCAGCTAGTTTAGGCAATATCATCAGTCCTATAACGAAACCATAAAGCCCTTGTGTACCTGGTAATAGTTGAAGTATAAGAGCTTTACCAAATTTTTCAGGTTCTTCTGTTGTTAGTCCTGCCGCTGCTTCACCAACTATACCTACCCCTATTGCTGATCCTATTCCCGACATAAACACCGCACAAGCCATTCCTAGTGCTGCAAAAATATATCCACCATCTTTAGCAAAAAAATCCATCAGTGTCATAATTAATTCCTCCTTAAATTTGCTTTCCTTGTTTTACATTAATATATTGATTTTTCGGTTTAAACGCTTTAAAGGCTTTTCCTCCACCTTCATAAAATTTACTAAAATACTCTACATATTGAAGTCTAGCACTATGAACATACGCTCCAAGTGCACTTAATAATAGATTAAACAATTGTGCTCCCACAAATATAAATACCCCAAAAATAATGTTATATGGTGATGGTATCATTCTAATAAGCGTATTAAAAGCTGTTGCTATAAACCCGCCTGCAAGTCCTAGTGCCATAAGCCTTGAGTATGAAACCAAGTCCCCTATGTAACCAGTTATACCATATAAACCATATACTCCTCCACCAAGCTTTCCACCGAGACTTTTGCTTTCTCTTCCTTGGGTTAATACCAATGCAACCATTCCAACTATCATAACCCATTTACCTGCACCGATTACTGCTGGGCTTAGTTTTAAAATTCCACCACCAATAAATAAAAATGCTCCAGTTAATGATAGATACCATGTCAAAACATCATAAATAGCATCCATTGGCTTTCCATCTCTAATTAGCATGTAACCTTTAACACCAAGACCAAAATAAATTTGTACCACACCCATTGCTATAGATACATACAATATTTGCATTAAATCTTCTCCTGGCTTTACTAAACTATGATTTGATATATATGGAATTAAATCACCAAAGAAACTCCCATATATAACTCCTGCGATTGTGGTTGGTATGCTTAAGTAAAAGAAGAAGTTAGCAAACTTTTTCTGCCCTTCATCTAAATTAAATTTCTTTAATGCAAGTAATGAAGCTATAAACATTAATACTCCATAACCAATATCAGCTACTATCATCCCAAAGAACACCAAATAAAAAGGCGTAAATAGTGGTGTTGGATCTATCTCTGAATATTTAGGTAAACTATACATTGATGTTACTGGTTCAAAAGCTTCTACTAATGAATTATTCTTTAAAAGTATAGGCACCTCATCATTTTCCTTAGCCGCTGCTTCTAATTCTAAATAAAATTCTTCCTTAGTTATCGCTTTTACTACATTCTCTAAATCACTTGATAACTCTGTTGGTACCCATCCTTCTATTGCAACTACACTTTCTGTTTTTAAGAAATTTTCACAAGCCGAAGCTTTTATATGTTTATTTGATAAATATTCATATACTGTCTTGAAATCATCTAAGTACTGACAAGAATTCTTTATTTCTGCATTTATTTTTTCTTCATCTTTTGATATTGCTTCTAATCTTAACTTAAAATTCTTTACCACTTGGGATGGCATTCCATCATAGTTAAAATTAATTGCATTGAAGCTATTAATTTTGAGTATTTCTTTAGCTTTATCTTCATAGTCCTTATATATTAATGCAATTACATTTACTTCTTCTTTTACCTCACTAATAACTTCTAAATAGGAATATGGAATTTCACTTTCAAATTTTTCTCTAAAAGTATTTTTAAATGCTTTTGGTAATGAACCCATTAGGAATATTGAAGAATTTAGTCCTTTTAAATCTTCAATAGGAGCATCTAGTGACATCCATGGATTTAATATTTCTATTTCAGAATTAATCTTAGATTTTTCATTTTTCATCTCGACCAAAGCATTATCTTTCTCTTTTAGCATTTTATAGTTCTCACTATACTTTGATTTTTCAGCTAAATTTTCTAATTCCTCATAATTCAATAAATTTTTACCTTTTACTAAAGATTCTATAGCACCTTGTTTTTCCGAGTGCTTTAGTAATAGATCAAGAGCAAATTTCACTTTTGCTTGTTCACCTTCTAGATAAGAAACTTTTTCCTTTTGCGAGTCTTTTTTGAGAGATTGTAAATGTTCTTCTTTATATTCTTGTAGATTTAAAAATTGAACATTTTCAAATCTGTGAAGGCTATTCAGCAAAGCTTCTTTCTGTGATTCAAAGGCAAACAAAGTAAATTTACTCATTTTAACTATTGCCATTATTTCTCACTATCCTCTCAACCACTATGTTAACTGCCCTATCAAATTTTTCGCCTTCTAAATTGAGTATACTCGTTACCTCTATTTTACCTGTAGCAAAAATTGGTTCAGATTTTACTCTCCCTTCTTCTTTAGCATTCTCTATGCTTTTTTTATTTTCTTCTCTTGCAGCATCTAAAACTGTTTTGTACTGGCTTTGAGCTTCAATCTCAGATTTTTTTAATATTTCCTTACTACTTGAAATTGCCATACTTATAATATCTGCTGCTTGCTTTTCTGCATCTTTTATACTTTTTATTGCTTCTAATGCCAAAATATCACCACCTTTTTTTCTAACAAGTCAAATTCAAATAAATAACAAGTTATTTTCATGTATCTAATTAACTATAAAACTTTTGCAAGATATTTGTTTTCATACTAATATAGTATTGAATACAACTTATATTTGATTATACTGAAATTTAATATAAATTTCAACTTCTTTTTTTTGAATTCTATAAATATTTGAAATATTAGATGATTTCCATTTCACAAATTACATTTAATGTTAATTTGTATTTTTTTGGAAATCTCCAATGATAATTTTCATATCTTAATCTAAAATGTAAGTTATGTCCTTTATATTTTCCTCATCATTAATATCATAAAGTAAATATCGATTTTCTTCACAAATAGTATTATTCTCTATATACTCTAAGATATTAATTGTAAATTTTTCCACATGAATATTATTTGCACTATTTATAGTATTATCTTGTAGAAGTTTTCCCTTAATTCTTCTTTCTATTTCTTTATCTACATCCCTAATTAAAAAATTCGGTAACCATTTCTTTTTATTATATTGAAGGTAATCATATTTAACAATCTCTTTTAAGGCGAATTTTTCTTCTTTAAGCTTTTCCTCATTAAATTCAATAAATATCTTATAGTAATCTACAGATGATATATTCCTACTTAAATATCCTTTTTCGTAGAAAAATAATCCAAGTTCATAATAGAAATCAAAAGGTGTGTCAAACTTCTCCACAAAATATTTCAAAATAGTACTAAACTTTTGTGAATTGCAATACTTATCCACCATTTTTTCTACTCTTTTTAGTTTTACCAATTCCTCATAGCTTATATCCTTCGTCTTCAAAATTTCATAAGGTGGGTAAGGTGCATAGACCATACCCCACATATCAGCCTCATTTATCATATCAGAACCTTTAAGTAGCTTTAAAAATCCAAGTTGTATTACTTCTGCGTGAATACTATAAACATCATTAAAAGATTTCTTAAATGATTCATAATTTTCTCCCGGAAGACCTGCAATTAAATCTACATGCTGATTAATGGTCTTTATTTTTTTTACTTGGTCAACCATTTCTCTTATCTCATCAAAGTTTACGAATCTATTTATATTATTAAGAACTACAGGGTTTGTTGTTTGTATACCTACTTCAAATTGAAATCTACCCTTTGGTGCCTTAGATAAAATATCTATCTCCTGCTTGTTTAACAAATCCGCTGAGATTTCAAAGTGGAAAGTTGTTTCAGTATCTATGCTTATTAGATATCTCCAAATTTCTACTGCAAATTTAGTGTTGCAATTAAAAGTTCTATCAACAAACTTTATTAATCTTACTTTTTTATCAGCTAAAAATTTTAATTCTTTTTTTACTCTTTCAATATTCAAAAATCTAACTCCATGAGTAGTCGACGAAAGACAATATTTACACTTAAAAGGGCACCCTCTTGATGCTTCATAATAAACTATTTTATTAGTAAGTTCCTCTTCATCATATGGGAAAATAATCTGATCCATATCCATTAAAGGTCTCTTCCCATTATAGTAAATTTTATTATGATCTTTATAATATAACCCTAGAATATTTTGAATATTGCCTTTACTATCTTTATCGATATTGGAATTTCCCTGAGTGGTAATCCGCCAATTAATAAATTCACTATAAGTTAACTCGCCTTCCCCTTCAATTATATAATCCCCCACGTTTTCCATAAGAAAAGCTTCGCAATTATAACTAACCTCTGGTCCACCATAAAGAATTTCAATTTTACTATTTACAAGCTTTATAAGGGATGCTACTGCCTTAACATAATCAATATTCCATATGTAACAAGATAACGCCACAATATCTGGCTTGCTCCTTAAAACTTCTTCTAAAATTCTTTCAATATTATCATTAATAGAAAATTCCATAATTTCACATTCATAATTTAAATCCTCAGTAAATGATTTTAAATATCTTACTGCTAAGTTACTGTGGATATATTTTGCATTAATCCCTACTAGTGTTACTTTCATCTTCTGATTTCCCTTTCTTTTTGCATATCATGTAATAGATATTGTCTGTATTTTTCAAAGTTAATACTTCAAAATAAGGTTGTAAGGCTTTCAGTGTATTTTCTTTAGAACTATTTTTAAATAAATTTAAATCTCTTAAATTTATTTGTTTTGTGCTTTTATCTGGCAACACAATTTTTATTCTAAAATTAGAAATTTTAGCAAATCCTTTATCTATATCCCATATATATAGTAATCCATCATCTTTCAAATACTTATATATATCTTTTATCAATTTATTTTTGTTTTGCGACAATTTTATATCACTTAAAGTTAGAAACAGAGCACAGACGTCATATACCCCCTCCTCAATTTTTCTCTTCTCTTCTTTACCCTCTATATATTCTACACTACAACTTTCATCAGAATATTGTTTGTAAATATTATATATAATTCCATGATTAGAAAAACCTATATCTAATAAATTCCCTTTGAAGATTTCTTTCTCTAAATTTATAAAAACCTCCTTTTTCAATTGTTGCTCCCCCCTTACCAAATATATTAATATGTTTTAACTATTTTTAAATTATTCTTCAAAAATAAAATAATTCCTCTAAAATAAAGGAATTATTTCATAATCTCATTATAAAAATTCAACATTAAACCTGCTGTAGTCTTTTGTGCTCTTTGTACTATAAGAACAGATATTTTATTATACTTCTCTTCTTTGTTTTTAATATTTGCAAAAGAACTATAAGTTTTATTAGCGAAAACTGCATTATTTTTTATATAGTCTTCTATCTCATCCTGTTTTATTATTTCATTAAAAATAGGAAAAGAATAATCACTCATTAATTTACCTATAATCCAAAGTTCAAAATTTCTGTGACTTTTCAAGAGGTTATTGTTCACATGTTGAGGTACCGTAGCATCTTGAAGCAAATGACATGCTGCACCAAAATAGAACAATGCTTGTTTCGTGTCTCCCTCCTCAATAAATTTCAAAGCACGTTTATAATATTTTTCAAATTCAGTTAATGCATTTGAGAACCCATAGAGGCCAGTGCCCTTAATATGATGATAAAAATGATTTGAACTTTTAAAATCTTGATCTGCCCAGGTAACACCATTGTTTAGTTCTTTTATATGTGATTTATAAAAACTATGAACTTCAGTATAGCCCTTATTTTTTAATATTTCAATAGCTTGAATATTTATAAATTTATGAACAATACAATGAGTTTTCATGATCTTTTTTTTAATGGGATTTACTGTTATCATTAAGCCCTTTAAAGTTCTTCCATAAGTAGCTTCAATTTTTTTCTTCAATCTGTTCACCTCTCAATTTAGTATACACTAAATACACTTTAAAAACATATTTGAATGTGCTTAAATAATTATAAGAACTATATATTTAATATATTCTAATTCTTTTTTCTTAAAACAACAAGTATACAAACTATTAAAGTTACCACAACTGCTAATAAATAATACATAAATCTCTGCATTCCACTTCCAATTCCATTATTCTCATTTTTGCTAACAGTAATTAGATAACCACTTTTAGAGTCTAACACTATTAATTTTTCAAAAAATTTCATACTAGATATATAAGTGTCATCGTGAAAATTAATTTTTTCCTTAAGCGCACTGGATTTATTTAAACTATAAATGCTATTATCATTCCTTTCATAGAAATATATACAGTCTATGTCTCCTAGTATTCCTTTTTTATCAATTGTTAAAGCTACTAAACTATCTACTGATTTATGTTGATAAATTGGTGCTGGTGGGTTTGTTGTAGGGTGATTATCTAAAATAAATGGAATAGTCTTGTTATTTAAATCTTTGAATTTAGGTGAGCTTATAGGATCTCCACCAGTATAATCTGGAAAACCATACCATGTATTTTTTTTAATCTGGTATATATAATCACTATCTCCCTTTACAGGTCTTAGTCCCCTCTCCTCCATTCCTCCCACAGTAACTAATATTTTGCCCTCACTGTTAAAATCTATCGCCTTCATATTCCTTATACCCCAGGCAAAGTTCCCTTGTGCTCCAGTTTTTAAATTATAAATTATTATGGATGAATTTCCAGGTACATGTTCTGTTATGATTTGCCCCTTTATATTTCTAGTATTATATGGAACAAATGCTCCTGTTTTTTCCACTCCAAAATTAATTCCGTTTATAGTTATACTCTTTGGTGAAATATCATGGTTTTGAGGGTAATAATCTTGCCACTGATTGTCCGGACCCACTACTCCAGAGTTTGTTGCAGAACCTATTGTAACGAATAGGTATTCTCCATTAATTTTAATCAAACTATTATTATAATCTCCATAATTAGGTATATCCTTAATTATTTCTTTATTCTCATTTGACTTTAAATTATATGAATAGACGAGTGTTCCAGATGCATAATACAGTACTTCATTGTTATACTCTAAACTAGTTATACTTAACTTTTTATTTGTGAATATATTGTATGACTTGCCCGCTTTATCAATGCACTGTACTCTATCTTTAAAAGCTATATAGTAATTATCCTCCTTCCCCTTAGTAAAATCAACAGCATTATTTAATCCTTTAAAAATCAACTGCGTTTTTATACCTTCATCTTTCACTGCAATCCTATATTCTTTAAAAGAATCTTTCATTGAAAATAGTGCAAAAGCCATCACAGCTAAAATAACTATAAATCCAATGGTCTTCTTCATACTTCCCCCCTAAATTATAAATACTCTAATCTATATATATTTATATAGATTAGAGTATATGTGTTAATAATTCACTAAAGTTGCTTTATCTACAAATATAGCTTTATAAATGTTTTTAATAACTTCTAGCAATTTGTATATGGTCACGTTCAACCTCTGATAAAGCAAAAAGTACCTCTTTAACAATTGGATTACTTATTTCCTTTGCATATTTTTCATAAAATGCCGTAGCATGAATTTCTCTATTCGCAGCGAGTTCCATTAAGCTTTTATCATTTTCATATTTACTATAATCTATATCCACGAGTTTGGGAAGTCCTTTGAACCCTCCCAGTTTTTGATGCACTATAGCGTGCATTTTTTCAATCCTTGAAAGCGCTTCAAAAGTTTCTTTAACGTAAGCGTTATTAGCAAGCTTCGCCGCTGATGCGTAAAACTCGGAATTAAATATTTCGAGCTTCATAGCATGGTCTAGTATTACTAAAGTATTCTTATCTAAACTATCAGAATCAACCTTATTCATTTCTTTTTTAGAAAAGATCTCCCCTTCTGATTGTAAATACTTATCACGCACTCCACAAAATGGGCAATGTTTAATATTTTCTCGCTCATTCTCTTCTAATAATCCTTTACTATTTAAATCGAAATTATTTATATTTATCTCCATACCGCATATTAAACATTTCATATTACTCAATTCCTCCATATTTCCCTTCGAGGTAGATAACAATCAACGATTGTTTTTCTCCAAATTTACTAATAAAATTATTTTAACATAAAAAGCTCTAAGATGGCTATCTCGGTGCAATATAATTTTAATAAATATTATGCCAAATAATTCAGACTATTAATTGTAAAAATAACTGTAGTTTATCTTTAATTTGTTATTTATTTCCATGGTTCTTGTAGAATATAATCATAAAATTTCACATACTAATTATTAATAACTGTTATATACCTACCTTTAATAGCAAGGAGGACCCTTTTATGATTAAAGATAATTTCTATAGAGACTCAATCATACTTACGATTTCAAATTTAACTGCTGGAATACTTAGATTTATTTTCACTATTTTACTTTCCAAAAAATTAGGTGCAGAAGGCATGGGGTTATATAGCCTTGTAATGCCTATTTATGATTTATTCATTTGCCTTATTTGTGGGGGAATGATAACAGCTATTTCAAAAGAAGCTTCATCTTATTATGGAATACATGATTACGGTAATTTGAACAAATCCGTACATACTACCTTAGTTTTCGATTTTGTATGGGCTATATTAATAACATGTTTAGTATTTCTCTTTTCTCCCTTCATTAGTACGTACATAATAAAAGACCAAAGAACATTATATTCCATTTGGGTTATTTGCCCCGCTTTAATCTTTGTTGCCCTCTCATCTATTTACAAAGGTTATTTTTACGGCATTTCCAATGTTAAAGTACCGGCAATCATAGATATAGTTGAAAAAACCGTACGAATGGCCATAATACTTGGAATTATAAATTTCTTTGCATTAAAAAATGTAACTGCTACTGTTACTGCTACATATATTTCCTTATCAATTGGGGAGCTTATAAGTTTTATTCTACTATTTATCTTCTATAAAAAGAGTAAAAATAAATTTAAGGATTACACTAAAAAAGCTGAGGGAAGAGCTCAACTTTTATTTAACATTCTTGTTGTTTCCATCCCATTAAGCATAAATGGTTTTTTAACCACAGCGATTTCAGCGCTGTCCACATTGATTGTACCAAGGCGTCTAGTTTATGCAGGCATTGAATATACAGAAAGTTTAGCCCTAATCGGTAAATTCTCTGGTATGGCAATGAGCATCGTGTTTTTTCCTTTTATTATTGTAATGTCCATGGCAACCATATTAACACCGGATATCTCCAAAAGTGTTACTAAAAATGATTATAACGGCCTAGAAATTAGAATAAAGGAAGTTATAAAAATTTCATTTTTACTAGGCATTTCGACTATGATAGTATGCTTATGTATCGGCGACTCCCTAGGAAAGCTATTTTTTGATAGATATGACCTAGGCACATACATACGGGTTGCTGCTTTAAGTGCCCCATTTATGTACATGTCTGGTTCAACCTTTGGAATTTTAAATGGTCTTGGAAAACAAAAAGCTCTTTTAATAAATTCTGTAGTGACCTCTATTCTCGAACTTATCTTGCTTTATGTATTATTAGGTATCCCAAGTTTAAATATTTTAGGCTACGGCATAGCTATTCTTATAACCTCTATAGTAAGCTTTATATTGAATATTATTTCAATCAAGGAAACCTGCTATATACAGTTTTCCTCTACGGAATTTACAATTGATATTTGTCTTAGCATTTTCTTTTACCTCGTATTAAAAATTTTAGATAATACATTGCCAAATTCTATCTTTATTACTAAAAACATAATAATTATTGTAACTGGTTTCTCTCTATTATTATTTTCTCTTCTCCTTACAAAAAAAAGCAAAAAAGTCTAAAATTAAAATAACTCTAGGCTTTTTTACTTTCTTATTCATACGCAAATTTCTATCTAATTTTATGCAATATAGATTTAGGTATAAGCTTCGTAATCTTATGTGGAATTATTCCTAAATCATCTTTAGTTATTCCACCTATAATCACTAATATTAAAAAATATGTTAATATGGCGAAGCCCATAGAAATTAATATTGCCATAGCATTAGCAAAATAACCTTCTTTGACAAAACTTAATATAAAATTAAAGTTAAAATGTATTATTTTTGCTACAACTGCCATAACGCCTGAGGCTATTATAGGTTTAATGGCATGACGATTTAGGTTAATCCTAACCTTTAGCACTTTGTTCATAGCTATATGGTTAAATATCAAAAGTATTGCAAAACTTACACCACTAGCCATAACAGCTCCTAATACATTAAAGCTTGGAATAGCTACAAAAAAATAGTTAATGATTATTTTTCCAATTAATCCAAACACTGCATAGAAGGTAACTAAGTAAAGTTTCCCAAGACCTTGCAGAATTGAAGTTTGAACACTAACCACAGCCATAAGTATTATTACTCCTGACCCATATATAAGTAATCTTGTTACATCAGAATCAAAGTGTAGTAGTTCTACTATAGGTTTAGCTAAAACTGCTAGTCCGACCGAGGAAGGTACTGCCACTAAAAAACATAGCCTAAAAGCATAATTAACTTTAGTTCGAACAGCTTTTTTATCCTTTAATGCCATTAAGCTAGATATAGAAGGCAGAATAGTAATTGCTAATGCTGTAATAATGGCTATTGGAACATTTATTAGTGTCGTATATTTAGTGAATACGCCCCATAAAATGGTAACTTGACTTTCAGACATTCCAGAATCTATCATTCTTGATTTAACTAACCATAAATCAATAAATAACCCTGCTTGCTGTATTCCTAAACATATTGTCATTGGAACGGCATAACTTAAAAGCCTTTTTATTATTTTTTTAGTAGTGAGTCTTTTTATATTTAATTTATTATATCCTTTAGGAACGCTAAAAACTTTATTCTTTTTATAGGAATTAATCATATATATTACGGCAACTAGTGCTCCAATAGTTGTACCAATGGTTCCACCTGCCGCACCTGCTGCTAAGCCATATTTTATAAAGTACGCTGCAAAAGCTAAACTAAATATAGTATTTGCAATTTGTTCTAATACCTGGGATACCGCCGTAGGAGTCATATTCCCTCTTCCTTGGAAATATCCTCTATAAGCTGATAATATAGATGATATTAAAATAGTTGGAGCTAAGGCCATAATTGCTAGCTTTGCATTAGCACTTTTTGTTATTATTGATAGGGGGCCTGCAAAAACAAGTAATAACAAGGACATAACCAGTCCCAATATCAAAAGTAAAAATCTAGCTATTTTAAATGTTCTTACCGCATCTTTGTAATTTTCTACTGCTATAAGTTCTGATATCATTTTAGAAATAGCCACAGGAATACCAGCATTTGTTAAAATATATACATACACAAATATAGGGTATGCAGATGCATATATACCATAGCCATCAGTTCCTAATATATTATTTAAAAAAGGTACATATAGTAAAGATAAAAGCTTAACCATAAAACTTGCTGCAGATAATATGGCAAAGCCTTTTGAGGTAGACTGATTATTTAAATTCACTTTTTCACTCATTAATTATCACCTTCGGTGCTACAATATTAACGACTTCAGAAGGAGGTTTAAACTTCTCCTGAATTTTTATCTTTATATTGTAGTTCACTCCATTTATTTAAATATGATACTTTCCTTCTGAAATGTCGTTAAACCCACCCTCTAAAATTTAAATACATCCTTTTTAATCTTTTTTAATACTGGTGGTAAACTTTCTGCAATAGTTTTGTTCTCCATATAATATAGCTCTTCAGGGCAATTCTTAAATATTGCCTTGTATGCATATAGAAATTGATAATCTAAACCATATTTGTTCTGGAAGAAACTATTCATCTTTTTCTCACCGTATTTTGGATCACCAACAATAGGATTTCCTAAATGGCTTAAATGAGCACGAAGCTGATGACTTCTTCCTGTTATAAGATTAATATCTAATAGTGAGAATGTACCACAACTTTCTATATTTTTAACTTCCATGGCTATTCGTTTTGTATTTGGCATCTTAGTATCGTATACCTCTGAGATATTTGCATCCTCATCTTTACGTATATACCCTTCGTAAACACCGTCTTTGATCCTGTTGCTTACTAGTGCCATATAATATTTCTCAACACTTCTTTCTCTTACCATTTCATTTAAAAGCTTCTGCGATTTAAAATTCTTTCCAAACATAACTATACCTGAAGTATTTCTGTCTAATCTATTACAAGGTGCTGGCGTAAATGTTATTTCATTTTCTGGACTGTAATCTCCCTTATCATACAAATAAGAAAGCACATAATCTACTAATGTAGCTTCTCCATCCTTTTTGTCAGAATGAACTAAAACGCCTGGCCATTTTTCCACCAATAATATATTAGCATCCTCAAAGGTTATTTTAAGATTATTGTCAATTCTTTTAAACTCTTCTTTCTTAAACTCACTGGTAATATATTTTGTTTCAACAATATCACCTACTGCTAGTGAATGTTTTTCCTTGATTTTATTACCATTAACCCTAATATCACCTTTTCTGAAAGCTTTATATATTTTGCTAAGTGGCACATCACCAAGTACTTTTCTCATAAATTTATCCGTTCTTTGTCCTGCTTCATTTGCTCCGATTTCTATTCTCATATATATCCTCCTAGTTCTCTTTTATCTATTGACGAATTCCATATATAATCTAATTTATTTTATTTTATAATAAATCACCATTCTACTATTAAAAAAATCATCTTTTTTATTATAATAAATCAACCTACATTTAAAAAAATCACATCAAATATCAATTATATACTAATATGCATTAAGAATTCAATAAAAATTCATAAGCTAACGTACATTGCATAGCTACACCTATAGATAAACAGCTCTCATCTATATCAAATAAACTTCCATGAGCCGGATTTACTATACCCTTCTCCTTGTTCCCACTTCCTAAAAAATAAAATAATGCTGGTCTTTCCTTAGAAAAATAAGCAAAACTTTCCACCCCCATAGTAGGCTGGTCTAATTTATAAACATTACTCTGGTCAAGTAATTCACTTGCCTTATCCTCAAACATTCCTGCGAGCTTATCATCATTATACAGGCAAGGATAACTTTCCTCGATATTAATTTCACATCTTCCTCTCATAGCAGTAACTATGCCTTCTACTACCTGAACTAATCTTGTTTTTATGTATTCCCTATGTTCACTCTTCATAGTTCTTATAATTCCTGATATTGTGACGTCCTCCGGTATAATATTCTGAGCTGTTCCTCCATGAATAGTCCCTATAGTTATAACAGACGCGTCTGTTGGTGGAATTTCCCTACTTACGATGTTTTGAAGCGCAATAATAACATTGCTAGCTATTACAACCGGATCAATAGTCATATGAGGGCTTGCACCATGTCCACCTTTACCTATTATTTTTATAGTAAAGGGATTTGATGCTGCATATGCGTATCCTCTTTTTAAACCAACGGTTCCCGCTTCTAACCACTCCTCTACATGAAGCCCAATAACAGCATCCACATTAGGATTTTCAAGTACTCCGCCACTAATCATTAAAGGCGAACCACCTGTAGTTTCTTCTGCTGGCTCAAAAAATAATTTAACATTTCCTCTAATTTCATCTTTCATACTATTTAGTATTTTGGCTGTTCCTAAAAGTATAGTAGTATGAGCATCGTGCCCACACGCATGCATTTTTCCAATAATTTTAGAGGCATACTCGCAAATTTTCTTATCTTGCAGGGGAAGTGCATCCATATCTGCTCTCAAAGCAATAGTTTTTTCACCTTTTCCTCTAATAATAGCGCAAATACCAGTTTGTGCTACCTCATAAAACTCAATACCCTCCACTTTCAAAAATTCTTTTACCTTTTGGGATGTTCTAAATAAATCAAACCCCAATTCAGGATTTTCATGAAAATCACGCCTTATCTCTATTAATTCACTCTCAATATTTTTTGCCATATCTAAAAAATCCACTATTTCCACCCCTTTATTTATACCTCTTTTGAAATAATTAGCATTTATTTCTCCCAATATATTTGGATCACATCTCCATTATTTAACGGTCCATTATAGTTAGCTTTAATCTCATTGAGTAGAAGTATTAATTTCCCCTTTGAAATAGATAAATCAAAATCTACATAATCAAATATATCCACAAATATGTATTTTTCTTTATTTTTGAGGGTTACAATTTTTTTATTAACTTCAACCACAATCTCTAGTAGATCTTTGATATGTTCATCTTTAGGGGGAATGTTTTTTTCTTTTGCATATACATTATATATTCTATCCCCTTCTTGTATAACATAATCCGAAGTCAACTCTTTATTGTCCATTTTAAAAGTTGAGCCTTGTACCCTATCACCAAAATACTTTGCGTATTCCTGCATTGTAGTAGGAAATTCTATTTTAACATCATCATCTTCTTTTATTATGTCATTTATTAAAGATCGTACGCCATTAATGAATGGCACAGGCTCAATATTATGTATTTTACCTTCAAGATAAAAACTTACAGCTTGAATATTCTTTACAAAATCCATAACTGTAGGCTGTGCATTTTTTCCATCGATACAAAAATCAATTTTAATGACATCCCCTTCTTTTACCTCAGAATCAACATTACTCATAAGGTTATTAATCCTAATTTCTGCACCCCTAGCTAAAGTTCCAAAAGCCACTCGTTTTATTCCATCAACTACAAATCTAATATTACGTCCATTCTTACCAATCAATATTTTAGGATTTATCCCCTCTTGCACCATTACATCCATAATGGTGTGTTTATGTGCATTAAATAAACTTATAATTCTGTCATTTATAGTTACATCAATAAAATCATTTCCTAACCTCTTTATTGATATAAGTGCAATACCTAAAACTGTAACTCCAATACTCCCTAAATTACTATCACATATGCATTCAACTACTGCTTCTCGACCTTTAATTGCAACACGTTGCACAGGCAGATTTAAGATTTTAGCAATATTTTCTTTAATATAGGGTGTATGTGCTCCCCCTCCTACTAGAAATACCGCATTAGGAGCTTTCCCCCCATTTAATTCAATTATTCTATTTCCAATTTCTTCAGAGATCTTTATAACTGCAGGGTTAATTACTTTTAAAATTTCCTCTGGTTCTATTACGTTTTCAAATCCTAAAACATCTATATACTTAATTTTATCTTTTCCACTGCACTCCTTTTTAATTTTTTCTGCGGTGTTAAAATCAACTAAATAGGCTTGTGCTATTATTTCAGTTACCTCGTCCCCAGCCATTGGTACCATGCCATATGCGCTTATACTGTCCTTACTACTAATAGCAATATCGGAAGTACCTGCGCCAATATCCACTAAAGCCAAATTTAGCAATCTCAAATTTTGTGGGACCGCAGCTTCCATTGCTGCTATTGGCTCTAGGGTTAAACTTACCACCTCAAGGCTTGCCTTACTCATAACAGCATAAAGGCTATCAACCACTGATCTTGGAAGGAAGGTAGCGATTATTTCCACCGCAATTTTTTCTCCTTTGTGAGAGTTCAAATTTGAGATTATGTATCCATTTAAATAGTAATTTTTCACACTATATCCTACACAATAAAGCTTACCTTTAGTAGATTTATTGACTTCCTCCTCTGCCATTTTAACTGCAGTAAGTTCTAAACTTCTAACGACTTCCCTATCAATTTCTTTATCATCTTCTATCTCTATTTCGGACTTTACTTCCGTTGTCCTTAGAAATCTTCCTGCAGCCGCAATAGCTACTTTAGTTAATGTAACATTTAAACTGCCCTCCAATTCTTTTTTCACCTTTTTTACTCCACTAGCTACGGCTTGAATATCATGAATTTGACCATCAATCATAGCTCTCTCTTCATGTTCTATATAACTTTCAGCAATTACTTGAAATTTCTTTTCAATTACTTTCCCAACTGTCCCTATTATGGACCTTGTTCCTATATCTAAAGCAAATACAAGTTCCTCGGAATGTAAATTTGTGATTTCCATTTCTCTACCTCTTCCTCACAAAATTATTATAATGTTTATTAAGCTCATATTCTGAGCTTATTCTCAGAATATGAGCATATTTTTAAAATATGAGC
>NZ_JAENWL010000151.1 GCF_016650095.1 Clostridium sp.
ACTTATCACAAATCTCAAAAATTCACTAGATTTTATGGTGTATCGTTCAAAAGATGAAGCTAAAAAAGAAAATGTATTTTTGGAAGATATTAATTTTGATGGATTTGGAAAGATTAGTGACTAAATGTCAACTTTCTTGGCTTATTCAAACTGCGCCACAATGGTAATCTATTTCAATTTTGTTATAATAATTAATTTCTCTGAATATTAATATTTTATAAGAATTAATATTTCAGGAGGGTATATTAATGGAACGTCAAAAGAAATGTCCAGAATGTGGTTGTGAAAAAATTGCACAGACTAAACTTGATATTAATGCAAAACTGTATCCTGTTGCCGCATTTTTCAAAATTATGAAAGGATCAGAAGTGAGTGCCGAGGTATGTACAAAATGTGGTCTTATCATAAATATGAGAGCACAAACACCAGAGAAACTCAAATTATAATTCACCTTTTCATTAAATTCGAAGAAATAGTCCTTATCAATGTCAAAATTAATATAACGCCTGTATCTTTAGTTACTATGTAAAATAAGATATAAGCGTTATATTTTCAGGTATAAAAATGAAAAATCTGAACTTTCATTATTCTACTTCTTACCTATATCAGTGTTACTATCCAGCAAAGAATTGGAACAATAATGATTGCGGGAAGATAATTTGCCACCTTTATTTTGGTAATGCCTACGATATTCATACCAAGTGCTATGATCATAATTGAGCCCGCACAGGTGATTTCCGCAATGGCGGCGTTTGTGAGAATTGGCTGTAGAAAATGTGCTAGCAGAACAATTGAACCCTCAAATACAAAAACGAAAGCGGCGGAAAATAAAACACCAATGCCAAGACTTATAGATAACATTGCCGATGATATCAAATCGAGCAGTGATTTTGTAAAAAGCATCTCGTTGTCTCCAGTTAGCCCTGAATTCAGCGAGCCTACGATCGTCATGGCACCAATACAAAACAAAAGACAACCTGTAACAAACCCCTCGGCAACCGTTGCGGAGTTATCGGAAGATTTCTTGAAATGTGTTCCAATCCACGCGCCTAAAGCGTTTACTTGCCTGTCAATATCCAGCCATGTCCCTATGATGGATCCAATGACAATGGAAATGATAAGAACCAGAGTATTTTCGCCTTTTAGTGCTCCTGCTATTCCAATGTAAATGGCGCATAGTCCTATGCCAAGCATGACTGCATCAGTATATTTTTTAGGTATTCCTTCCTTACACAGCAAGCCGACAAAACTGCCTATGATAACGGTAGCTGTGTTGACTAGTACTCCTATCATCTTGACCCCCCCCTTCTATTATTTGATTTATTTTATATAAGTTTACTATTGCTTCTGCCACTTGTAAAGAGATGGATTATAATAAATCTTTTAAATTTCTCATAGATGTGACGGAGGTGGTCTATGAAATCAACTAGGGTGATTTATGTAGGAGCCTTAGGATCTTTTATTTTGAAAAATAATAGGTATTGGTAATTTTCTTAGATTATGCTAACAAAAGTATAAATTGCGCAGAATGTATCGTACAAGCCTTAGTAATTCAAAATTATTTTGTTTGCAGCTGCGTAAAGAAAAAAGCATGTTTGAGCGACACAACAATTGAGAATTGTTGTGTGCCCATGAGGAATACTAAGAGGAAGCGAATTTGCTTTTTTAGCGGATGCAGATAAAATAATTTTTAGAATTAATTGGCGAAGTGAACGCATTTTAGCAATATATACTTTTCGTTATAGCATAATATAAGAAAAAACTCTTAATCATTTTTAGTATTTATGAATAATTAAACTATTGCCCCTTCTAATAACACTTTAATGTTGTCGCTATATATCTTATTAAACTGACTTATTGGAAGAGGATTTACTCCAAGGCCAACTTCAATTGTATAACCAGGTTTTCTATATTTTTCAATAAACCAATCCTTGTATCCGGAATAACTTGTAATTCCAGTAGTTTCTGCTAATTCATAACCACTTAGCCTTGAAAATATCTCTCCTATCTTTCTAGCTTCCAAGCTAGCCAAGTTTTGGTAATCCCAATATATTACTTCCCCTTGAGTGTGATAAGCTATTACTAATCTAAAATCAAGTTTTCTAGTGAAGTCTGCCACAGCTCTAGATTCTGATTCTGATTCTGGTGCGGTACCCGAATATCTTGTGGGTCCCGGTCCATATACTCCATAGCTTTCCTCTGCATCCTTTGATTTTTGCCACATAGCATCATAATTATGATTAAGGTCTACACCACGGATGTTAGCACTCCAATCTTTAGAAAAATCTAAACTTCTATTATTCCACTTAATTAAATCATTATAGTAAGGGTTGCTCTTATCTAGCCCATTAAGCACTAAGTCAACCCCATCTGGGTTTACCATGGGCATTACGTATATAGTACTTTTATTCCATATGTCAAGGGCATTAGAGCCTTCTATACTTTTGCCCGTTGCATAGGCTTTAGAAAAGTTTTCAATAAACTTCATTAAAAGCACAGCAGTTATCCATTCAATAGCATGATGAGTTCCATTATAAAAAACTTTATTAGGTCCATTCCCTAGTTTCACATAATAGAGCTCTTTTCCTAGCTCACTCTTCCCTGCACTAGCTACCTCAATAAATGGATACCTAGCCTTTAATCCTTCTAAATCTTTTTTCATAATATCATAAGTGTAATCAATATTTGTATAAACCACATCTAGTGAATAGGGAACTATAATCACCTGTCCTACTTGCAAATTATTAGGGTTAATTTTAGGGTTAGCCGTGATTATACTTGCAACAGTTGTGTAGTATCTCCTCGCTATAAAATATAGGGTATCACCGGGTCTAATTCTATAAGTATCATAACCTCTTAAGAATGAATTCATAAGCTTATAAGTATCATCGTTTACTACACCTGTTGGTGATAATCCAAAATACCTTTGGAACTTCCGAACAGCTGCTGCAGTTTTAGGTCCATAAATTCCGTCTATCGCCCCCGCATCATAACCTAATTTATTAAGTAGTGATTGTATCTCCATTACCGCTGGCCCTCTTGAGCCTATTTTTATGGTTTGCAAATTTGCCCTCCTAAAATTTCTTATACTACCATTCTATAAAATTAGCTCATTAATGTTACAGGTTTAAATAAGGCAGCTAAAAGAAATAATATATATTAATATTTTTTTCACAAACTAGCAGGAATTTACCCCTTAATATCGAATAACAATATGAGAGTAGGCACATTACAATTTAAATTATAGCTTAAATTAAAATGTCAATTTGAAGTAATGATTCAAATTTTATATTCATATAATTTTTTATTATCAACCTTCGAATATTAAGCTTGTATAAGTCTTTTTTAATATATTCGAATACTAACATATTGTCTGTAACTTATGCTATGTGCTTTTTCAAAAGCTAAAATTAAATTATGGCACATTAAAATAAATAGCAAGTCAAAGATTGACAAATATTTATTTTAATTTACCTATAAAAAGGAGACGAGTCAAAATGTTTAAAAAATTTACAAATGGTTGTGTTAATCTTGTTCAAAAGTACTTACCAGACCCATTCATATTTGCTGTAATCCTAACCTTCATTGTGTTAATTTTAGGAATGATAGTTACTGGCCAGGGACCATTAGCTATGACTATTCACTGGAGCAAAGGTTTGTGGACATTACTGGCTTTTTCAATGCAAATGGCATTAGTATTGGTTACAGGCCATGCACTTGCCAATGCGCCATCGTTTAAAAAAGGTCTTAAAACTCTTGCAAAAATACCTAAATCGCCAACCCAAGCAATTGTTCTTGTTACAGTTATTTCTACTATAGCTTGCTGGATTAACTGGGGTTTTGGACTAGTAATCGGAGCTATTTTTGCGAAAGAACTCGCTAAAGAAGTGAAAGGTGTAGATTATAGACTTTTAATAGCTTCTGCTTATTCAGGCTTTTTAGTATGGCATGCTGGTCTTTCTGGTTCTATACCACTAGTAGTTGCTGGAGGTGGGGAAGCAGTAGTAAAAGCCACTGCCGGTGCTGTTACTTCCCCTATTCCAACCAGTACTACAATATTTTCAGGTTATAACCTACTTATATTAGCTGTACTTTTAGTAACATTACCTCTTATAAATAAAGCTATGCACCCGGATAAAGAAAATACTGTTACAATAAATCCGAAGCTTTTGGTGGAAGAACCAGAAGTTATACTATCTAAAGAAAATATGACCCCTGCTGATAAACTTGAGAATAGCCATCTTATCTCAATATTATTAGTCATTATGGGATTTAGCTTTATTATTTATTATTTTGTTAATGGTGGTAGCCTTGATTTAAACATTGTTAATACTATTTTCTTATTCCTCGGAATTGCTCTTCATGGAACTCCTATAAAATTTGTTAACGCAATTACAAACGCGGCTAAAGGAACTGCTGGAATCATACTTCAATTTCCATTCTACGCAGGTATCATGGGTATGATGGTAGGTACAAGCGTTGCAGGGGTTTCTCTTGCAGGTGCTATTTCTACTTCTTTTGTTAATATATCTAATCAGTATACCTTCCCACTATTCACTTTCTTAAGTGCAGGACTTGTTAACTTCTTTGTACCATCTGGTGGTGGTCAATGGGCAGTTCAAGCTCCTATTATGATGCCAGCTGGTGCAGCACTCGGTATACCTGCTGCAAAAACTGCTATGGCTATTTCTTGGGGAGATGCATGGACTAACATGATTCAACCTTTCTGGGCATTACCCGCTCTTGGAATTGCTGGACTTGGTGCCAAAGATGTAATGGGCTTTTGTATAATTGATTTATTATATTCAGGCGTTATTATTGGACTAGGATTAATGTTCCTCGGATAATTCTAAGGGGAGGTTATCATATGGTTAAAATGAATCAATGAAGCACCCCCTTTCTCTTATTGATTCTAAAAAAAGCACTAAAAGTCCATCACTCTATTGATGATTGATTTTTAGTGCTTTTTTATTTTTTACATAAAAAAAAGAGTTGCCCCTCTATAGAAATTACTTCCTATTTTGGGACACTCCCTTATTATTTTTAGTGTGTTCTAATTGAATTTAGAAACGTTGTTAAACGAGACCTCTCTCAACCATTTCTGTAATAGCAAAACTTGCTATGTCACCAGCAAATTTACCAGGTCCGAAACCTGCATCGTATCCAAGCTCTTTAGCAAGTTCATGAGTTATTCTTGGACCCCCACATATTAACACAACTTTATCTCTGATTCCTTCTGCTTCTAATAATTCTACTAGATTAGTAAGATTTTTAATGTGTACATCCTTTTGAGTTACTGTTTGAGAAACTAGAAGAACATCTGCTTTAAGTTCTATAGCTTTTTTGATAAATTCCTCATTCTCAACTTGACTTCCGAGGTTTAAAGCTTCTATCATAGGGTATCTCTCAAGACCATAGTGTCCTGCAAATCCCTTCATGTTCATTACAGCATCTATACCAACCGTATGAGCATCTGTCCCTGTACTAGCTCCAATTATTACAACATCACGTTTAATGTTTTCTTTTATATACTCTCCAACTTCTTTCATATCCATTACATCACACTCTACGGTTTGAACATGAATCTCTTCATAGTTTACAGAATGCGATAATGAACCATAAACAACATAAAAAGAGAATTCTTTATCTAAAGATGCATGATGAGCACAGTTTGGATCTTTAAGTCCCATAGATTTAGCAAGTTGAATTGCTGCCTCTACTCCTCTTTCATTATCTTCTACAGGAAGAGTAAAGCTAACTTGAACCTTACCATCATTCATAGTATCACCATATGGTTTAATCTTTGTTAAATCTAGATTTTGGTCATACTCTTTAACTTCTAATGAATATTGTCCTTCGCTCATAATTTATTTACCCCCTAACATTAAATCTATAAATGGGTTAAAGTATGCTTTTTCTTTTTCTACAACTCCTGCAAGACCCTTACCACCATTAAATGGTCTTTTAATTCCTGCAAACTTCCCTTGCTGTATTGTACTAAATAACCCTTCTTTTTCAATTTCTCCAATCAAATCTGCTGCCTTATTTAATACTTCATCCACTCTTGTTTCCATTATGCCGCCTTTTTTGAAGGTAATTTCTGATCCTAAATCCTTCATAGTTCTAAATATATATTGAGCATTGTCTATTGATAACGCTCTATCTGACATAAATGGAGTGTGTATTGCTTCTGTAAGCATTCCAAGAAGATGCAATTTTTGTCCTGTCATGATAGTAACCATGTTGAATAAAGCATCTTGTACTTGTCCTTTAAATATATCACCAGTCATAAACTTAGTCGGAGGCATATATTTGAGTGGTGCTTTAGGGAAGATTTCTCTTGCCATTTGTGCTTGAGCTAATTCATATAAAAATCCGTTTTCAAATTCTGGGCTTATTTCAAATGCATGACCAAGTCCCATTTGTTCTTCTGGTAATCCAGCAACTAATGCGAATTGTTCATTTATAAATTGAGATGCTAGTACAGTATGAGCTTCTTCTACTGCATCTGATGTAGTTAAGTAGTTATCTTCTCCAGTGTTTATGATAACTCCAGCAAATCCATTGATTATTCTTGAGAAATATTGGTCAACTATAGTTCTTTGCATGTTAATATCCCTAAAAAGAATTCCGTATAGAGCGTCATTAAGCATTACGTCTAATCTTTCTATTGCTCCCATAGCAGCTATTTCAGGCATACATAATCCTGAGCAATAATTGCAAAGTCTTATATATCTTCCAAGGCCCTCACCAACTTCATCTAGGGCTGCTCTCATTAGTCTGAAGTTTTCTTGTGTTGCTAGTGTTCCTCCAGTACCTTCTGTTGTCGCTCCGTATGGAACGAAGTCAAGTAGGCTCTGTCCTGTGCTTCTTATTACTGCAATTATATCTGCGCCTTGCTTTGCAGCTGCTCTTGCTTGCGTTATATCTTCATGAATGTTACCTGTTGCAACTATTACATAAAGATATGGCCCACTCTTATCGCCAAATTTTTCAAGGTATGATTCTCTCACGCCTCTATTTTCTTTAATTTTAGCAACCATAGTTTTAGCTACTTTATCAACAGCAATTTTAATTTCAAATTCTTCATGCATAGGAATTTTGGTTAGATCTATTTCACCCTTTGCTACTTTATCCGCAATTTCTTGTGGCGAAAGACCAGTTTCAACCATAGCATTTCCTATAAACATTGAAGCTCCAAGTGCTAATCCATTACCATTTTTAATGTTGTCAACTACTACATTAGGAATTGGTACTCCTACATCATCTACCCCATCAATACCTAAAAGTCTACAAACGGTTCTTTCCACCGTTACTGTAGTATGTATGTCAATAAATTCTTGAGTGTCTTTTGCTATGTTTTTAGCCGATTGTCTTGCTTTTGCAACGACATCCCAGTTTAAATTTAATTTGCTTTCCATTTTATTCCTCCTCATTATAGAAACTTTTTGCTATATCTACTATCCCATTTTCAAGTCCTAGTAATACGGCTATATTAAGTGCATCTTTTGGCACTTTATTTTCTTTTGAAACCTTCTCTAACTTATATTCCATATGCTCTTGTATAATTTCAACAGAATGCGTTTTATTTAAATCTATCTTATACTTTAAGGAATTAAAATCAACATTCTTAAGTCCTATAACTTGATAATGCTCCATATTCTCCTGAACCACTCCATCATAATGAGTTGATATAAGGCTTACCGACTTAAATTTAGACAAGTATATGGATAGAGCTTTCATAAGGTAGTAACCTTCTTTTGGATTAGTGCCTCTTGCAAACTCATCTAAAGCTATAAATCCATTTTCTCTTTTTGCACACTCTACTACTTCTTTTAACTTTATTATTTCTGCTCCAAATGTGCTTAAACCTTTGGAGATGGATTGCATATCATCTGAAACAAAATGAATAAAACTCATGATTGGGAAT
>NZ_JAENWL010000087.1 GCF_016650095.1 Clostridium sp.
ACATGTTTATTGGGTCATTTAAATTCAAACACTCATTAAAACTTATACGAATTTTGTTACTATATTTTAAGCATTGATTTTTCCAGCTTATCACTTTAATAATATCCCATAAAAGCATCCTGATAAACTTTTTCTCGCACAATATTACTATAATCTTCTAAATCCCCCACCAATTTTAAGATTGATAGAACTAATTGTTCCATACCGACGTTAAATGCCAAATTTTCTTAATAATCGTAATATTTCGATATTGATTGGAGCCTTAATGTGTTGTATGTTTTATGTAATGGTATAACAATTTTTCAATTGAATAATTGTTATACCAAATTTATAATTAAAAATAGTGATTAAGGAGGGAAAAATGAGTATGCAAAAACTTTTTGAGCCTATAAAAATAGGTAATGTAGAAATTAAAAACAGGATCGCCATGGCACCAATGGCAAATCTTGGCCTTATTACACCAGATGGATGTTTTACAAAAAGAGCAGTTGACTACTATGTTGAAAGAGCAAAGGGAGGTACTGGCCTTTTAATCACTGGCGCTGTTAAGGTTGAAAATGAAATTGAAAAACTCAAAATGCCAAGTTTTCCTTGTATAACAATTAATCCTACGCATTTTATTCAAACTGCTTCAGAATTGACAGAAAGAGTACATGCTTATGGAGCAAAAATTTTTATACAGATTACTCTTGGACTTGGTCGTAGTGCTGCTCCCGGATTTCTAGATGGTCAGCCTGTCGCCCCGTCAGCAATTCCAAATTACTGGGATCCAACTGTTACCTGTAGAGAACTTACAACTGAAGAAGTGGAAACCATGGTTAAAAAATTTGGGGAAGCTGCAATAATTGCTAAAGAATCTGGATTCGATGGGATAGAAATACATGCTGTTCATGAGGGATATTTACTTGATCAGTTTACGCTTTCAATATTTAATAAAAGGACTGACAAATATGGTGGAGATTTAAAAGGCAGACTTACATTACCATCAGAAATTGTAAAAGAAATTAAAAACACTGTTGGAAAAGATTTCCCAGTTATGCTTAGATTTAGTATTAAGAGTTATATTAAAGATTGGCGTCAGGGAGGACTTCCACAGGAAGACTTTAAAGAACTTGGTCGTGATGTTGAAGAAGGATTAGAAGTTGCTAAAATATTGCAGCAGGCTGGGTATGATGCATTTAATGCTGACTGTGGGACCTATGACTCATGGTATTGGGCTCATCCACCTATGTATTTTGACTATGGATGTTATCTTCCTTATGCTGAAAAATTGAAACAAGTAGTTAGTATACCAGTAATTTCTGCTGGCAGAATGGATTTGCCTGGTCTTGGTGAGAAGGCGTTACAAGAAAACAAACTTGATATGGTAGTGATAGGAAGAGGCCTATTAGCAGATCCATATTTACCTAATAAATTAATGTCGGGAGAAGAAAATAGAATCCGTCCTTGCTTAGCATGTCATGATGGATGTATGGGAAGAATGTTTATAGCTAAGCCTTTATCCTGTGCTGTTAATCCAGCTACTGGAAGAGAGGGCGAATATTTTGTAACCCCTGCTTGTATAAAAAAGAATGTTCTAATAGTAGGCGGTGGGCTTGCTGGAATGGAAGCAGCAAGAGTAGCTGCTTTAAGAGGTCATAAAGTAACAATATATGAGAAAAGAGATAAATTAGGTGGACATATTTTAGAAGGCTCAGTTCCTGATTTTAAACTTGCAGATAAAAGGCTTCTTAAATGGTATGAAAACGAACTTAAAGAATTAAAAATAGATGTATTATTGAATACTGAAATTACAGAAGATTACATAAATGATAAAAAAACCGATGTTGTTGTAATTGCATCGGGTTCAACTTCAGTAACATTAAACTTACCTGGCATGGATAGAACTAATGTATGCTCGGCTGAAGATTTACTTGCTGGCAAAAAAACTGCCGGACCTAAGATTGTAATGATTGGTGGAGGACTTATAGGTTGTGAAACTGCCTTATGGCTTGCAAAACAAGGGAACGAGGTTACAATAGTTGAGGCTCTACCCGAACTGCTAAGTTCAGGAAAACCTATGCCTCATATGAATAGAATAATGCTATTGGATTTGCTTAAGTTTAATAAAGTGGATGCTATTACTAATACTAGTTTGCTAGAAGTAAAGGAGGAGGGCGTATTATTAATAGATAAGAACTTCAAACAAACCTCTTTAGATTCCGATACTGTTGTAATTGCTATAGGGTATAAACCTGATAACAAACTTTACAACAAACTTAAATGTAATGTTCACGAATTATATAATATTGGTGATTCCAGAGAAGCTTCAAACATAATGAATGCTATTTGGGATGCCTATGAGGTAGCAAGAAATATCTAATATTTTAAAAAGAATGCTATGCAGGTTTTCATTTTATACCTGAATAGCATTTTTTTTATGCTACAAAACCCTGAGGCATCAATAAAATATACCTTCTATTTTATATTACAATAGTATTAATCCTTCCTTTTGATATTTTAATTATTTAATTTACGTTTCATATAGCCAATATACTTTAGATATGTTTCAAAAATATAAGTTTAACTTATTGATACCATTCACCTATTCTCCTTTCACTTTCATTTTACTTATAGATAAATAAATGCAAATATATTATTAACATATTATTAATAAATACGTAACAAATAATTCACAAATATGTATTATACTGTAAAAGTTAAAAGTATAAAAGGAGAATATAAACCATATTGAAATAGCATATGGTATAAATAAATAATATATTAAATGGAAATAGGGAGTGATTATTAATGCTAGAATCTATATTGAAGAGTACTGAGGAACTTAAAAAGGAAATTAATAATAGAATTAGTTGTGATGAATGTTTTATAGAAAAAGATCTATTAATGAGCGCATATTGCCAGCTAGAAGATATTCAAAAAAAAATTACTCATATTACTAAATATTATGAAACATATAATAATGTTTTAAATGTAACTTAGAAATTAAATATATTTTTAAAGTAATAAGAGGGCGAAAAGAGCAGATAACCTTTTAAAGGTGTAATGTATATTACATAATGTGTAAAATAAAATTTATAGTTTTATGTTGGTATATCTAATAGGAATGACAAAAGTTAAATGCCGTGAAATGAATAGGTTCGGATTCATTTCACGGCATTTAGCTTTTATTCAGCCTTAGTTTGTTGAATACTAAATTAACTAATCCTATTTTGTAATCTTAAGTTGTCAGCCACCATTGCTATAAATTCTGAATTAGCAGGACTGCCTTTTTCACTACAAATAGTGCAACCAAAAATCTTATTGATAGTTTCTACTTGTCCCCTTGACCAGGCAACCTCTATTGCATGTCTCATTGACCTTTCTACCCTACTAGCAGTCGTATTGCATTTTTCACCTACCAATGGATACAATTCTTTTGTTACTGCTGATAAAAGTTCTATATCATTCATTACCAGGTATATGGCTTCCCTTAAATACATATAACCTTTTATATGAGCAGGTATCCCAATTTCATGAATAATGTTGGTTATTTGAGAAATAATCTCAACTGGTTCACTTTTATTAGTTTTAATTTCTTTATTATAAAATGTTTTGTATACATCATCACTAAGCATAGTTTTATTTACTACTTGTCTTATTCTTTTAACCAATGTTTCCATATCAAAAGGTTTTACTATATAATAATCTGCTCCTAGTGATAGGGCTCTTTGAGTTATTTTATCTTGATTTACTGCTGATAAAACTATTACCTGAGGAAATGAGACTAAATCCATTGTATGTAGCCTCTCTAGAACGCCCAAACCATCAAGCATAGGCATAATTATATCAAGAACTACTAAATCTGGTTTTCGTTCTTCAATCAATTTAATTAATTCTACTCCATCCTCTGCGATGCCAATAACAACAATATCTTCTTGCTTTGATAGATAATCGTTAAGAATACTGCAAAATTTGATGTTGTCATCTGCAATAACTATTTTTATCTTTAGCTTATCCATATATTCTCTCCTTTACGTATCATATTATTCTATAATTCGTGAATCAAGCCTTATATATCAAGACTTGAAGCTTACTTAATGAGTTCAACTCAATTCGTATTATGTTGAACTCATATAATATTTAAGCATTTATTTTATTACCACATATTAATAAATTAATGATACAACTTAACTATTATTGATTCCAAATTTAGTTGTATCCCGACTTAATATAACGTGAGGGAAGTACCCCCTTTCTTATACCATCAAATATAGCTTTATGAGCATATACATCAGAGAAAATAAAATCCTCAGCCAAATCCTTAGAATAAGCTTCCATAAAAGCTTGCAGCTTACCCATAAAGTATATTTCAAGTCCATTTCTATTTACAATGCTGTTCTTAGCAGCATTTTTCATTTTAACTAGTAGTTCATTATTAGACATCATAAACTAAAACTCCTTTACTAATTTAATCATTTTTTGTATGTATAAACATGTTAATTTCTTTTTATCGATAATATCAATCCCTTATCTTTTTCAGATCTTTTTTCAACTAAAGTTCCAGGATCCAAGTCAAGAAGAACTTCTACTTCTTTGAATTCTTCATTTGATAACTCTTTAATATTACTTAATTTACTGTGAAGTATAATATGTCCTAATTCATGTGCAGCATCAAAATTTCTTCTAACCATAGATTGTTTATCGTTCCCCAGTACTATACAAAATTGATGATGACCATTAATTTTATGAATTTGGGTAAATGCATCAATTTTACTTGAATCAGTGGCTAAAGCCGATACAATTATCCCGTTCTTTTCTAATAAGTCAATAATGTTTACTATTGGGTCATTATTTAGTCCCCAGAAACCCCTTAACATTAAGGTTACATCCTCAATATCTATAACATCCTTGTAATCAATGGCAGGTAACTCAAGCTTTGGGAATTCAAGATAGCCATTAAGGAAGTTATACAACCTAACAATTATCTCTGTTTTTATCTCTTCAGTATTTAAATCCAATTTTTTAACACCTGATTGCGATCTGAAAAATGTATTTTCAACTTTAGTAGTCTCATTATCCATTTCAGTAAAAAAATCTAATGGAAACCTTAGGACAGATACTAATTGAAATAACACCTCTGACTTTGGTGCTATTATACATTTTTCATATTGTGAAATAGCCTGTTTAGTAACACTAATCTTTTTCTCTAAATCACTTATAGTCATGTTTCTATATATTCTGGCTATTCTTAACCTATCTCCGTTAAAGTTCATTTTAAAATTATTCATCTTAGCACCTCCAAAGGATAAATTTTATTCTCTATAAGCATCGTACGATTTTATTATAAATTTGTCAAGTAAATATTTAAATATTTCATCAAAGTTAAGTTTTCATTGTTTTAATATTGTTTAGTCAACTAAACTATTTTACTATAATTAATTTTAAAACACTATTGTCTACACCCTATGAATTATCATCACTAACACTTAAAGCTTAACCCCATTCAGATGTGTCACCAACAAAGCCCCCGTTAACTAATTTAACAATGAATGTATGCTAGAATTCATAAGGGTGTTCATTTATTCCATCTTAATCTATATTTTTATCTTTACCTTAATTTTCACAGTGTATTTTTACCCCAAAAACAACGAAAACCGCTGAATTCAAGGGTTTTCCATTGCATCAAAATTGTTGTTTATATGTTTTTTCTATTTACAATAAGATTCTACTTCAATTTACAATTACTGGTTCCGAACCCGACCTCATAGAAGGTACTGAGTTCATTTAGAATATTATAAAGAAATATGTTGATATTCATGATCCCGAAAAATAGCTTTTGCTGACGGTACCCCTAAAGGATCATGCACATTTATTTCTATTCGATTAAAAGGTAGAGGAATAGTGAAATTGTCCCATCTGCTTTTTAATTGTATTTTTCTATTACACTTGATTGAAATAGGTAATACTCTACGTTTTATAAGTGATGCTGTAATAAATGGGAAAGGCTTAGGTTCATGATAAGGACCTAGTGGACCATCAAGAGTAATAGCTAAATTGGCACAATCTTCACTTATTTCCCTTTTTATTTTAAACAAAAAATTTCCACCTTCACTTTCATCTGGTACTCTAATTGTCTTATATCCAAAATGATTACATATCAAATTAATATAATCCCCTCTTCCATTCTTAGTAGTAATTACGTAGAGGCCCTGTCCACTAAGATAAGGATACAATGAATAGCTATCTCCATGCCAGAACACGATAATAAATTTTTCAGTATGATCAGATTCTAAGAAAGCATATTGGCCATTAGAAATTATTTTGCTAGTTTTATACACAAATTTAATATAATAGATAGAAATAAGTGTAACAAGTTTTCCTAAAAAATAAGATATTTTATTCATCTATAGTCACCCCTCTTTTGCGAGTTTCTGTTTTAGACAAAGAAACAATTTCGCTAGTATTCATTAGATTTGTTTTTTTTATGAATTATGGCTTTGCGGTAAACTTTCACAGTGGTATCTGCCATTGCATCTAAGGAAAACTTATTAGAAAAATCATAGGCATTTTGAGACATCTCCTTTAATATTTTAGGATTTTCCATTAAATAAATAACTTTTTCTGACCACAAATTCAAGTCAGATTTAGTCTTAAATCCATTATATTCATTATGAATTATATCATCTATTCCACTAGAACGAATGGCTACCACAGCGCATTTTCCAGCCATTGCTTCTAATATTACCATGCCTTGAGTTTCGGACTCTGAACTAAAAACGAAAATGTCTGAAGCCATATAATACTGGCAAACCTCTTCAGGACTTACTGAACCTAGTAGGATTACTGTATCTTTTAAGCCTTGGTCATCTATGGTTTTTAATATATTTTGTTTTTCAGGTCCATCTCCTATAATAATACATTTAAAAGGCACTTTGGAATTATCTTTTATACACTTTATTCCATTTAATAAAAAGTAAATGTTTTTTTCTTCAGTTAAACGTGATACGGAGCATAAAATTACTTCATCTTGCATCCCATATTTTTCATGGATAAGGTTTACGCAATTTAGGTCTATATTATTATAAGATTCAAAGTCAATACCCGTGGGTAAAACAGTTTTATCTCGGCTTACACCAATGTTTGATAGATATTCTTTTGCAGAATTAGTTGGTGCAAGTATAGCGTCACATTTCTGGGAAAATATTTTAATCAATTTATGAGAAACTATATTTTCAAAGGTTTGTTTTAAAAACGGCAAATTATGAGCGTATTTTTCAAGCCTGGTATGATAAGTTAAAATTACAGGTAATCCATATTTATTACCAAGTTCAAGTCCTTTTGATCCCATCCAAAATGGGTGATGTACATGAATAACATCAAAATCTTGGGATAAAAACTTTTTTTCTATCTGTTGTGAAAAAATATTAACTATAGGAAAATCAATAGTCTTAGTCTTATAATAGATCAATAAATTACATCTAATTACATTCGACTCTTCTAGAGTTTTAAGGGGATACTTTGGAGCAAAGATTACTACGTTATGACCTTTTTTACGAAGGCCTTTCGTAAGCCTTGTAATAGAAATTGGAACACCACCTATAAATGGTAAATAGTTATTAGTAAACATAGCAATATTTAATTTTTCATTAATGTTAATGTTTTCTGTTTCTTCATCAAATTCATTATAATAATCAACACTCTTGCTTACTCTAGAATTAATCAATAACCCTAAAAACATAAGCATACTTAATATTAAAATAAAATTTAAAAAGTTTAAGTAGAAAATTGAATGGATATAAAACCAAATATTTTTTAAAATACGGTAAATAACGAAATTAGAGGGTGTTTCCACTTTTATAACATTATAAGTTACTTCATTATTTTTTATATTTACTTTAATATAGTGATAAAAACTATTTTGATTATTAAGAAGTAATGATCCACCAGCACCACCACTTATAAAATATTGAACATTTTTAATTTTTCTATTATTAAAAACCTCCATACCAGAAGTGAACACTGCATTAACTTTATATTTCGAAAAGCTATTCGTTAAAAAATTACAATATGATTTGTTAAGTGAGTGATCATTTTCAAGTTCAAATGGGGGAATATTCATAATCACAAATTTATACTTATATTTATCACTTCGAATTAGCTCATCTAATAGCCATTTTCTTTGCCATTGTTCAGAAGTTAATCCTGTAGTATCTAAAAAAATAAAGTATGCATCATTTACATTATAAGAAAAATAAGAAGGACCATAATGATGATAAAATTTTTCAAAACCATTATCTAAAGTTTCATCATCACCTATACCAATAATAGTTGGAATTTTTATTTTCTTTAAACTTTTATTTAATATCCTATATTTATCTTCTTCGCCATCTATTACAGCGTTTCCTGTAGAAACAGCAAAATCTAGATCCTTATCAGCATTTATTTTTTTAATCATCTCTTTATCAAATATATCTATAGAACTCTTTATATTACCCATTACTGCAAAAGAAAGTACATGTCTTGAAGTTATATAATTTAATTCTTTTATATTATTAATATTAGTTGATACAAAGTCAGATTCAAAAACAAATAAATAGCTCTTATAAGTAATAAGAATTAATAATAATGCAATATCTATAAACAATAAAGTTTTTAAACTTCTATTCTTCCACATAAAGTTACCTCCTAACACGGTATATATTAAACTATTTCCTTTTGAGCTTGGTTTTAGCTATTTCTGCATAAAAAATTACTAAACCTATTAGCATACCTAAATACATGGTGAAAAATCGCCATAAAAATGTTAATGATACAATCTCATTCTTTTCTACAAAACTAGAAAACATCAATGTAAATCCACCTTCAGCAACGCCTGTAGCTCCAGGAGTTGGTGCAAAATATGTGACGAAAGTTAATACAATTTGTATTAAAATAATTTTACTTACTGAAATGTTAGAGTTAACCCCCCTAATCAGAATAGCTGGAACCATAAATAATGCAAATAAATATAAAAGCATATATATTATGGATAATAATATATATTTTTTATTACCTTTTAAAAATCTATTAATGTTGAGAGCGAAGATATCAATTTCTAAAAAAATATTAGTTTTAAATTTATCTGTCCTGTTGTTTGATATAATATTTTTATTTTGTAATAAAGACAATACTTTGGATAGGTTTTTTTTTATTATATTTGTATTTGTCAGTATTTTATAAATGCCATATGCAGCTAAAATATAAATAAGAGCTAATGCTAAGATATAAATCGAATTACTACTACTTGGAGCAATTTTAAAAATAGCTTTATTGTTTATTAAAATTATTGGTGTTGTAATAAAGAAAAAGATAAGAGGAAGCACAGTTTTTATTGTAGTTGCTGCTGTAGCGTCACCAATGGAAATATCTTTTTTATTTAAAAAATATATTTGTGAAAAGCCACCTCCGGTAGCAAATGGAGTTATATTTGATAAAAATATATTAATGAATGTAAGCTTAATGAGATATCCAAGAGTAATATGTATTTGTAGCGTTTTAAAAACATATAAAAATCTTAAAGCATCTAAATAAAAATAGAAAATTAATAAGATTGTAAGTTCTAATAATGTAATAGGAGACAAGGATTTAAATGAGAAAAATATTGTATTGTCACCAAAATGTTTTTGTATAAATAATATAGACAAATATGAGGTTACAATAAAAATAAGTGTGAGTATGGAATAAGTTAATATTTTTGTTTTTGTAATTAAATAATTATTATTACTTAATCCAACCTTCGATTTTAGTTTCATTATATTTATTCTCCTTAATTGATGATGATTTTCAAATTAAATGTTTCTTATTAAACCTAACAATGCCAACTCTCCTTTTATTATTAGCACTTTTATTATTCATTATAACTTAACAATATTAAGATTTGATTAAAAATCTTTTATACTAATCAAAAGATGTTTTTTATTTGCTAACTAATACATGGCGTTGTTTCTTTTTCTTTTTTCACTTCTCAAAATAAGTGATCGCTTTATGTATGGTGGAGGCGAACCTAGCCTAAATATATCACTGTCCATTGAAAAAAACTAATTAGCTTAGGTTATTTGTCATATGTAAAATAATAGTATTTATCTTTTCTCCTCAATATTTCCCCTTAAAATTTCTTCTTAATTAAAAAATAATATGGTATACTAATTAATGTTCGAATTTATATATTATTTTTTATTGATAAGGAGTATTTTCTAATGTATCTATGGATTTGGTTGACAATATTATCAGGTATTTTATCAGGATTTTTGGATATTGCCAAAAAGAAAGCCTTTAAAAAGAATTCTGTATTAGTGGTACTAACTATGTATTCTTTCTTTAGCCTTTTACTTGTGTCTTTTGAATTTAACAGTGCTATGAGTATGAGTGCGGACAAGATTCTTATTATTTTTTTTAAGACTTTTGTCGTGTTTTTAGTTTTTATTTTAAGTTTCACAGCAATTAAAAATCTACCTATAAGTGTTATAACTCCTTTTGATACTATTAACCCTTTATTTTCAATTATTTTTGGTATATTGATATTAAATGAGAGACTTACATTTTTTCAGTGCATAGGTATTATAATTATGTTACTTTCGTATTATTTTATTGGAAAAGTAGGTTCAAAAGAAGTAGTTAAACTATTTAACAACAAATATTTGCATTTCATGATAATTGCTGCAGTTTTAAATGCTGTAAGTGCGACTATTGATAAGGTAGTTTTAAAGTCTACTAACCCTGGACAAATGCAATTTTGGTTTTCTTTATTTATGTTTTTATTTAATGCTACTACGTTATTTTATGTTAGACTGAAAAATAAGGATAAAAGCCCTATTAAGTTTGATTTCTATATACCACTTATGAGTTTATTACTTATTATTTCCGATAGATTATATTTTATTGTATTAAATATTCCATCTAGCCAAATATCACTAGTTCTGCCTCTGAGAAAAATTTCAATTTTTATTTCTGTAATTATAGGTGGCTTAATGTTTAAAGAGAAAAACTTAAA
>NZ_JAENWL010000114.1 GCF_016650095.1 Clostridium sp.
AAGACATGAATTTAGAAGACATGAATCTTGGGAATGGTGATGGAGAAAAAAGTATTGGTAATATTTTTAATGGGTTATTATCGCCCTCTGATGAAAATAAAGATTTTATAAAGGATAAACTTGAAACTTCCTCTAACATTAAAAAAGAATCTGAAGATAAATCGAAAAAGAATTGGTTTAAAAAGAAAAGAAAGCACCTAGATACATATGGCATAAACCTAACAAATAAGGCAAATCAAAATGAAGTTGACAAAGTTGTTGGAAGGCATAAAGAAATTGATCGCGTGGTACAGATTTTAAACAGAAGAAGTAAAAATAACCCCATATTAATTGGCGAAGCAGGCGTAGGTAAAACAGCTATTGCTGAGGGGTTGGCTGTAAGAATTGCAGAAAGGCAAGTGCCAGAAAAATTATTCAATGCTGAAGTTTATCTGCTTGATCTCACCGCTGTGGTTGCAGGTACACAATTTAGAGGCCAATTTGAAGGACGTATGAAGTCAATTATTGAGGAAGCTAAGGAAAGTGGAAATATAATATTAGTTATTGATGAGGTACACAATATTATGGGCGCTGGTGAAGTTCAGGGTGGAGCAATGAACGCAGCAAATATTTTAAAACCAGCTTTGGCTAAGGGTGATATACAAGTTATTGGAGTGACTACTTTGGAGGAATATAGAAAATATATTGAAAAAGACGCAGCACTTGAGAGAAGATTTCAGCCAGTCCTAGTTGAAGAACCCTGTATAGATGAGGCCATAGAAATCTTAAAAGGAATAAGAGGTTACTATGAAGAATATCATAAAGTTAAAATATCTGATGAAGTAATTGAAGAAGCTGTAAATTTATCTGAAAGATATATAACAGACAGGTTTCTGCCAGACAAAGCTATAGATGTTATTGATGAAGCCGGATCTCGTGCTAATTTAAAAAATAAAGGTCTTGTGGAACTTGCAGGCTTAAAAGAAGAATTAGAGATAATTCAAAATGGAAAGCTGGAGGCAGAAGATACTGGAAATTTTGAAAAAGCAGCAGAACATAGGATGAAATTATGCAAAATGAAAGAAAATATAAATGAAATTGAAAAAAAATGTAGTGAAGTTCAAATTACTAAAGAGGATATTGCATTTGTAATTGAGGCATGGACTAAAATTCCAATGCAAAAAATTACAGAAAAAGAAGCGGAAAAGCTATTAAACTTGGAGAGCAGGCTCCACATGCGAGTTATTGGGCAAAATGAGGCTATTATGAGTTTATCTAGAGCAATTAGGCGGAATCGTTCAGGATTTAGGAAAAAGAAGAAGCCATCCTCCTTTATTTTTGTAGGACCGACAGGGGTTGGGAAAACAGAGCTAGTCAAAACACTATCCTGTGAGCTTTTTGGAAGTGAGGAAGCATTAATACGTATCGATATGTCTGAATACATGGAAAAACACACTGTTTCCAAGTTAATTGGTGCACCACCAGGATATGTAGGGTATGATCAGGGTGGTCAATTAACTGAAAAAGTTAGAAGGAAGCCTTATTCAGTAATTCTTTTAGACGAGATAGAGAAGGCTCATCCTGATGTATTTAATATGCTTTTACAAATTCTTGAAGATGGAAGACTAACAGATAGTCAAGGTAGAACTGTTTTCTTTGAAAATACTGTAATAATAATGACATCTAATGCAGGTACTCAGTTTAAAGCAGGTAGTATTGGGTTTGTTCAAGGCGATTATGATATTTTAGAAGCACGAGTAAAGGACGCTTTAAAAGAGACCTTTAGGCCAGAATTTTTAAACAGAGTAGATGAAACTATTGTATTTACTCCTTTGAAAAAGGAAGAACTTCGCAAAATAGTAGACTTAATGATTATGGAAGTAGTAAGCGAGGCACGCGAAAAGAAAATTATATTGAATGTTTCGGGTGAGGTAGCTGACTTTATACTAGAAAAAGGATATGATGAAAAATATGGTGCGAGGCCACTAAGGAGAGCTATTCAAAAATATATTGAAGATGAGGTTGCAGAGTATTATCTCGAAAATAAATTAAGTGAAGGGTCAAAGATAACTGTAGAATTAAAAGAAAATAAAATTGTTATAATATAAACTACAAAAGCTACTGAAAATTATTCAGTAGCTTTTGTAGTTTAATTCTTTATTGTTCGATTTTTTGTTTTTGGAAAGTATAGGCTCTTCTAGAATTATAAAGCTTGTACTGTTGTTCGACATAAACAACTGAATTGAAAATAACTTCACATAGAAATATTGCAGAAAATATATCCATTATAACGTGTTGTTTAACGAATTGAGTGGATATTATAATGAGAAATCCTAAGACATTGACGGGAATTTTAAATGATTTTCTAGCATTAGTAGCATTAATTCCTTTAACAGCTAGGTAGGAAGTAATTACATGTATGCTTGGAAAACAATTGTATGGCGCGTCAGAATTATAGGTAAATAAAATAAGTTTTGAAAATATATCATCACCTGTAACAATAGGCCTTGTTACAACGGTCTGAAAAAAATAAAAAGTAAAAAAGGCAACAATATAACATAAACTCAAAGTAAGCATAATTTTATAATAAAATTTTCTGTTTTTAAAGCACAAATAAACAAAACAAAAGGCTAAGAAAAACCATAAAGACATATAAGGTATTATAAAGATTTTTACAAGTGGTAAAAATCTATCTAAATCAGTAGATAGATCATAAACTCCTCTTTGAGTATTATTTAGTGACCAATAAAATAAATTAGAAAAAGGAATAGAACTAATAAGTAAAAGTGGCAATAAATTTCTAAAAAGTTTCTTCAAATAATCAATCCTTTCTTCTTAGACTAGTTTAACTGAAAATTACAATAGTTTCAATCATTTTATTCAAACTATTGTATGAAAATTGTGTAATTACTACAAGAATTAAACAATTGTATTGTACATAGATTGTAAATGTGATTAAATAATATCGCACTTTGGTGTCACAACCATGTCCTTGCCATCTGGCAGAAACAGGAGATTGTATATTATGCTCACAGCTAGCAGGTGAAAATTTCTGTGACTGCAGTAATTGGAATGGAGTATGTATATATCAAGAATATGTTTCAAACAATTACAAGGCAAAAGAAAGTAGAAAATATTACAATTGCAAAATACTAAAGAAGAATAAATTAGAAAATAATATTATTATATTTGCCCTGGAGGTAAGTGGTAAATTAGTAAGTGAATTGGTCCATGCAGGAAGTTATGTTTTTGCACGACGTCCAGATACAGAAACAAGTTTTGATACGCCAATATCAATAATGGATACTGATACGAGAAATAATACCATAACTATTGCTATAGAATTAAAAGGAGCAAAAACCAAAGCATTAGATATGCTAACTCTAGGGGAGATGATGCTCGTAAAAGCACCATTTTGGAATGGAATTTTAGGACTAAAAAACATATATGAAACTAAGAATAGTAAATGCTTAATTGTAGCAAGAGGTATAGGGCAAGCACCAATGATACCACCACTTAAGCAATTATATGCAAATAATAATGAAATTATAGTTGTACTTGATAATTCGCCTTATGAAAATGGATTCGTTGATGAGTATTTAGAAAAATATGCATCAAAAGTTATAAAGTGTAATACTATATGCCGAGGCATAATTACAGAGGAATTTAATAATATATTGAATGATTTAATTAATAAAAATGATATTAGGTTAGTACATTGTGATGCTGCAGACGTTTTAAATTATGAATTGATGAAGGTTGTAGATGAGATAGATAAAAATATTAAATATTCTTGTTGCAATAATGCAAAAATGTGCTGTGGAGAAGGAATATGTGGTTGTTGCACAAGAAAAAATAATGATCGTAAATTGAGAAGGCTCTGCAAAATGCAGACAGAACCTAAATATGTATTGGAAGGGAGGAGAATATTTTGAAGGTTATCGTAATTGGTGGTGGATGGTCTGGTTGTAGCGCAGCAATCATAGCAAAAAAAGCAGGTGCAGAGGTAGTCTTATACGAAAAAACAGATATGCTTTTGGGGCTGGGTAATGTAGGTGGCATTATGAGAAATAATGGAAGATACACTGCTTCAGAAGAAATGATAGCCTTGGGGGCAGGAGACTTAATACATTTGACCGATGAAAATAGTAGACATAAAAACATTGATTTTCCTGGGCATAAACATGCTTGGCTTTACGACGTAAACAGGATTGAGCCAGCAGTGGCAAAACATTTGAAATCTATGAATATAGAAGTAAAACTTATAACAAGAGTGGTAGATGTTGAAAAAGAGGGCAATACAATAAAAGGAATATATTTATCGGACGGGAAATATGTCGAGGCTGATGTATTTATAGAAACTACAGGTTCAACAGGGCCAATGGGTAACTGTTTAAAATATGGAAATGGATGTTCAATGTGTGTTTTGAGGTGTCCAGCTTTTGGTCCAAGAGTAAGTATAAGTTATAGGGCAGGAATTGAAGACTTAAAGGGAGAAAGAGAAGAAGACGTATATGGAGCATTTAGTGGGTCGTGTAAACTAGCTAAGGAGTCGCTAGCCGATGATATTATAAAGCAACTTGACGATACAGGAGTAGTTGTTTTAAAGGTTCCGGAAGAAGACATAAATTTAGATAAACTTAAATTAAAGGTATGTCAACAGTATGCCCTTAAAGAGTTCGCAGAAAATATGATTCTATTAGATACAGGTCATGCAAAACTTATGACTTCATATTACCCATTAGAAAACTTAAGAAAAATTAAAGGACTTGAAAATGCAAAATATATAGATCCATACGCAGGGGGAAAGGGAAACTCTATAAGATACCTATCTGTAGCTCCAAGAACAGACAGTATGAAGGTTATAGGATTAGATAATTTGTTCTGTGCAGGTGAAAAGGCGGGGCTATTCGTCGGTCATACGGAAGCCATAATGACGGGGGCGCTGGCCGGACATAATGCAATAAGAAACTGTTTAGGAATGCCTCTTTTGATATTGCCAAGATCACTAGCTGTTGGGGATATAATAGCCTATGCAAATGAAAAAATGAGTTCTAAAGAAGGAAGAACAAACAGATATACATTTGCGGGAGCAGAGTATTTTAACAGAATGCAAGAAAATGGACTTTATACTTTGGAAATAGACAAGATTAAGGGGAAAGTAGAGAAATTAAATTTAACTGATATATTTAATGAAAAACTTATTTAGATTAAGAAATGTATATTTTATAGAGTAATACAAATAATACTTTCATGTGGAAAAGATTTTTTATATACGGTTTTTTAGGTCTGTTGGCTGAAGTTTTGTGGAATGGGTTTGGGGCAATGTTTAAGGGTGATATATTACTTAGGGGCACTACTTGTATCTGGATGTTACCTATATATGGGTTGGCTGTATTTCTTGAACCTGTGCACTATAGGATTAAACATCTTCCGTTTATTGTGAGGGGAGGAATATATATGATTCTTATATTTGCAGTAGAATTAGCTAGCGGACTACTGCTTAGGTCGATTTTAGGTGTGTGCCCTTGGAACTATGTGAACGATAAAATGTCAGTTTGTGGAATAATTACATTGAACTATGCACCAGTATGGTTTGCTTGTGGCATTATGTTTGAAAAAATACATGATGCTATACTACGAATTGAGAACAATGCTAATGATTATGCTAAATGATCTTGGATAATATAAAAATGGAATAAAAAAAATAATATACCAATTATCATAATACATTTGTTTATTATGATAATTGGTATATTATATGAAGATAATAAATAGTTACTATTAGTTAAAAAGATGGTTTTGGAACATTAATTTTATTTACAATGAAACCTGATACATAATCAAATTCATGCCATTTTTCAATGAGAACTTTGTCACCTAAGAAGGTTGACTCAAGCGGTGCATTATTGTCAATATAAAGTTTAGAAGTAGAGTTAAATAAAAATATTCCATCAGCCCCGGCTTCATATACATTATAAGCCCGCAGTAAATACTGCTGTATATCTAGGAACACCTTGTTGTTAATATATAGGCCTTGCTTTACTAACGCTTCTTCTTCTTTTGTTATATCATGACCACTAACATCTGCGGAGACACCAATATATAATCGTACATTTGTATCTTTAACCATATCTACGTAAGGCTTAATATTAAAGAATTCTTCTGGACCAATGCTTGATGGTACCAATGTATTAAGTAAACCTTCATTAATCCAAGTTTTAATATCAAAACCATATTGAAGTGGATCGTTGTATGGCACTCTTATGGTAATGGTTTTATCTTTTGGTAGTTTATTTCTAATAGTTCTTAAAAATTCATTCATGATGAGCACCTTTTCTTCACTAGATGCTTCTGTTCCAAAAAGTGTTGGATACCTACAAAAATCCAATGTTATTCCATCTACGTTATTGAAAGAATCCATTTCTAAAAGTATATTTCTTATATAAGCTCGAACCTCTGGGTAGTAATAGCTTAGGTTAAAACCTCCAGTTTGAACAAACTGATTATAGTCTTCATACATAGCCCCATTTAAAAATCCGTAAATATCTGGATCATAAAATGTATCCATTCTAAGCGATGCATTAACTTTGATGCCATTTTCATGCCCACTATCAGCTACGATCTCTAGGGGGGACTTACCTGAGTTTAATATATTCATTATTTGATATTTTGCTAATGTATCCCCGCTTCTAAGTTGATCATCATAGGCTTCAACACCATCAAAAACAGTGCCAGCATATTTGCTATTATAAGTTAACATACCTGTAGTTCCTAAACACCAATTTACTTCTGCGACATTTTTACCTGTAAGGTTACCTATAGTGTTACTAGTAAGTGCCTCTACACTAGGGTGTTTTCCTAAGAAAAAATCGGTGTATCCATCAAAATCATAGATAACTGTTTTTTTATTCACTTGTTGCTTTTGATATAAGAATACCTGTTGCTGTGATAACCCTATTAATTTAATATAAGCAATTCTTGCCCTTTGTGAGGGGTTTAGAAAAAGTTTAATTGAGTTGTTATTAAAGTTTGATATTATTGCAGATTTTTCATAAATCCACTGGTCCCCAAATAACTCGTTAGATTTAAGAGAAATGTCGCTAGTTATTTGGATAGGAGAGGGATCATCTGTTTTACCAATTTTAAAGCTCTCTGTACCAGTCACATATCCAACATAAACCCTAAACCAACCATTTAATTTTACGGGCATACTTAACGCTAGTGCATTTTCTCCATTTTCAATTATTGTTCCAGTATTTTTGTTCTCATAATCTGTGTAAGAGTCCAATTCCCAGCCACTATGCTCTGCATCACTTTGGTCTTGTGATATCATTTTATCCATTTGAGTATATATGTACACACTGGATGGCAGAGAAGTTATAGTCTGACCTGGATCTAAAGTAGAGGTTGAAATATTCATATTTACAAATTTTGATGTTTCTTCAACTTGAACATTGCCTGTAACAAGCTTTAATACAAGCTTCATTTTTCCGGATTGAGTTATATTATTAATTGTAGTAGAGATATTTTTATTATGTACTAATACAGGAGTAGATTCCGCTACAAGATTATCATTTTTGTATAAGTATGATTTAATATAATACTGACTATCGTTTATAATATTCTCATCGTCATATGCCATAGTTATAGAAGCAGTTACACTTTGGTTTTCGTCATCAGTTGCTACAGTATAGTTTTCTATCGATAATGATTTGACTATAGCAAAATTTTCAATATAGATTTTATTGACTCCGGTAAGTGCATCAGTCATATCGTTAAAGAGAACAACCATGTCATTAATGCTGGTACTTGCTAAGTTGGGATTATTAAAGTTGGCTATGGGATTTCCATCTAATAATACCGAAATTAGTTCATTTCCATCATTTCTGATTGACCACCTATGAATATTATTATCTTTAGGTAAATATGCATCAACGGTTTGAAAAGGAGTTGATGCTGTAGATTTGTTCATTAAACTTATTTTTATTTTGTTATCATTGTCTTTGCTATTAAAACTTAAGCGATATCTTTTCTTGTTAGCAACTGTATCAATTATAAAACCTCTCGAGACGTTATTCTTAGTAGGAGTCTGTAAATCCATTATTTTAGCATCGAATTCTATACTAAAAGGCCCCCCTCCTATCTCCAAATTTTTTGAGATTTTTGAAATCGAATTTTTAGTGTTGTTATAAAATAAATATTGTTCATACGGAATATGAGTAGTATATTTTTCATTCTCACTATTATCTGCTATAAATGAGTTCTGTGTATAGTAAGAGTCTTTGACCCACCCACTATTATCTAGATTATTGCAGTTATCATTAAAAATAACCTTAATGTTTTTAGTATTTTCTACAAGTATGGTATTGTTTATTTTAAAATTCATTTGTATAGGTTCTTGTAACTTCTTATTGTCGAGTGAATAAATATCTGTATCTATTTTCAAAGAATATTGTTCACCTAGATTATATCCTTTTACTGGTGGTTTAACTATAATAGATTTCAGATCTTTTCCTAATTTCAATTCTGTAGTTACTGACGTCCCCGCATTATCTACTACGGTTATAGATTTCTGTAATGTATCATCAAATTTAAGTTTTTTGTTAAAGTTGATATTCCATACTTTATTTGAACCAACCATTTCATCATTGATTGATTCAAAGGCATATGAGTTATGTGAAGATGATAATAAAATATAAAATGTTAATAATAAAACAAATGCAGTTTTTAATAATTTTTTCATCTATTGTTATACCCCCTGAATATATTTACTTATATATTCTTTAATATTTTAACACAAGTTATATTATTTTATAATAAGTTTGGGGGAGATTTATCATATTTATATATTTTTCATGTGTTCAATATTTGAGTTTGTGAAAAATTAATATTACAGTTGTATTAATTTTTGAGATGTGCTAAAATTACAAAAACTATATTAATTATTAATTATTAATTAATAATTAATATAGATTAAAAACCAAATTAAGGAGGAGATATTAGTGAAGAATCAAGAACTAATGATCATAAAACAAGCAATTATTAACGAGATAGAAGGATATGAATTTTATAATATGGCAGAGAGCAAATCTAATTCCCCAGAAGTTAAAGGTGCTTTTTTAGAACTAGCAGCAGAAGAAATGCAACATGTGGTTTGGTTAAAGGATATGTTTAATAAGGTTAAAGATGATAATATTGTGGATTTTCAATTGGCATTAATCTCAGAACCAACTTCACCTGCAATTTTTAAGTGGGAGAATATTGATAGAAAGGATGCAGCCATCACAGTATCTGCTTTCGGAATTGGAATGCAGATGGAAAAAGCATCTATTGAATACTATGTAAAAGCTGCTAAAGAAACGAGTCTTAAAGAAGCAAGGGAGCTATATAATATTTTAATTAAATGGGAAAAAAACCATTTGGAAAAGTTTTCATCCCAGTATGAAGAGTTAAAAGAAGAATGGTGGTCAGAGCAAGGTTTTGCACCATTTTAA
>NZ_JAENWL010000064.1 GCF_016650095.1 Clostridium sp.
ATTTCAAATATATTATACCATGTTTTAGAAGCAATTAATCCAAACAGTTTTATTAATATCTTCATATAGATAGAAAAAAAGTAGGATAAATATCCTACTTTCTATTCAAAAATATTTTTTTTATAATAGTTAAAATGTCTTTTATATAAACTAAATATTTTTCAAAAGATTCTGTTGCTCCAAGTGCATTGGCAGTTGTCTGAACTACAACTTCAGTGACATCTTTTATATTGTCGGTTAGCTCGTGCAAATTTTTAAATGTTTTTGGTAAACCAGACAGTATCTCATCAATATTATCTTCATTCTTTTTGATAATTGAGTTTACACTTGATATGGTACTAATAACTTTTAATAATACTATTATAAGTATTATTAATATGACTATACCAAGAAAAATCAATATACCTTGTCCTAATTTAAAAAAGTCTACATACATTGTTAGCACCACTATTCTTTTAAATTTTGTTTATTTCTTAACTACTTTTTCAACTACATCATTTTGTTCTACAATAGGATCTAAATCTCCATTATCAGCTACAGAATCTTCTGTTTCAGAAATAACTTTTGAATTCTTTTTTTCATTTAAATATTGAGAAATTTTAACTTTAGCATCTACTACATTCTCTTTAGCATCAGATACTTTATTGTCGATTACATCCTTAAGTTCTATACTTTTTTGTTTGATTTTAAGTTTAGCATCTGATACGTTATCTTTAGCATCAGAAACTTTATTATCAATTGCTTCCTTAAAATCTTTTGATGAGCTAGCGATGTCTTCTCTTGTTTCTTTACCGGATTTAGGTGTGAAAAGTACTCCCCCTAATAAACCACTAAGACTTCCAGCTGCTGTACCAATAAGTATTTTTTTTGCTGTTTGAATTTTCAATTTTCTCTGTTGTTCTTTTTTTCGTTTTCCGTACCAATTCGTAAGTATCATAATATTTCCTCCTTTAAATCATTATCTGCGATGTTATAATATTATTTTCATTATACCATATATCTTCCAATTATAGAAGTTTAGACTTGCTTTAAATGTTATCAAAAATAAAAAACCTGCTACTATAATAATATACCATAAGCAATTTTTGTCAATGAAGAAAGAAAAATGTAACAAAAATGTAACAAAAGAACACATAAGGTTTCAAAAAAAGATTAGCGCTTAGTTTAACACTATGCCCTAATCTTTTTTTATGCTGAAAATTTAAGTATGTCTAATTATTGTTAGTAACCATTTGTGCAATATTGTTTGAATGATCTCCAACTCTTTCAAGATTGGTTAATAGCTCTAGATATACAGATCCACCAGAAGGTGTACATTGAAGGCTACTTAATCTAGTTATATGTTCTTTTTTAAGTTGTCTTTCCATGTTATCTATATTATTTTCTACTGACATGGCTTTGCTAGCAAATTCTACGCTAGAATGTTCTAATGCTAATATTGCATTATCTACACAATATTTTACAGTTTCAAACATGTAGGTGACATCAGATATCGCTTTTTCCGAAAAGACGATTCCGCTATCCATTTTGGTTTTAGCAAGTTCACCTATGTTTTCAGCATGATCTCCAATTCTCTCTATATCATTTACTACATTATAGAGTGAAGTGATAATCTCAGATTGATGTTCTGATAGAGGAGTGTTTGAGAGCGACACCATATAACCAGTTATTTCTCTTTCAAGATAATTTATTGTAACCTCATGTTCAATAACTGAGCTCATCATTTTCTCATCAGAATCTAAGAAAGCTTGCATTGCATTAGAAAGATTTGTTGAGGATAATTGACCCATTCTAACAACTTCCTTAATAACTTGTCCAACAGCGATAGAAGGAGTTTCGAGTAGTCTTCTATCTAAGTATTGTAATACAAGAGCAGAGGATTCTTCGTCCTCTCCGGGCACTAATTTATTAACAATCTTAACTAAAGCACCTATAAACCAAATTTGAATAAATACATTAGATACATTAAACAGTGTGTGTGCATTTGCAATTTGTCTTTGAGTATCTCCACCAAACATTGGAACAAATTTTAATATTAAATTAAAAGCAAACATAAACATTACTGTCCCTGTAAAGTTAAAGATAAAATGTAAAAGTGCTGCCCTCTTAGCATTTTTAGTAGTACCTATGCTTGCAAGAAGTGCAGTGACACAAGTTCCGATATTATCACCATAAAGTATAGGAAGAGCAACTGCGAGTGAAATACCATTGTTTGCAGCAAGTGCCATTAAGATACCAATAGTAGCACTACTACTTTGAACTGTTGCTGTCATCCCAAGGCCAACAAGAACTCCCATTATTGGATGCGCACCTAATGATAAAATAAGATTCTTAAAGCCTTCTAGTTCTCGAAGAGGCCTCATGGAATCCTCCATCATTGACATACCAACAAATAATATACCAAAACCTAAAACAATTTCACCAATATCTTTAGTTTTTTTCTTCTTGCTAAATAGAACTAATCCAGCACCTATTGCAAGAATAAAGGGTGCTACATCTGTAAGTTTAAAAGCTATAAGTTGGGCAGTCATTGTAGTACCAATATTCGCACCCATAATAACTCCAGCTGCCTGGAATAAATTCATAAGCCCTGCATTTACAAAACCTATTGTCATTACGGTAGTTGCACTACTACTTTGAATAATTGCGGTTACAGAGGCACCTACTATTACTGCGAAAAATCTATTACTAGTAAGAACCTCTAGAAGTCTTTTTAGCTTCTCCCCTGCTGCTTTCTGGAGACCATCTCCCATTAGTTTCATTCCATAAACAAATAGTCCTAAACCACCTAAAAGTTGAAAAATCATCTTATAATCCATATTAAATCTCCTTTACCTTTAAAAAACACTATTCCCTAGGAAATTTTATCACAACAATGTTAAGTCTGTGTTAAGTTTTCTATAGTTTATGTTAATTATTTTATGAATTTAGACATTGTTTTAAGAAGTATTACGAAATGTTAAGGGTTTGTTAATTTGAAGTATATTAAAAATAATAATAAAATCTATATTTTTGTAACATAGGTTACCGACTTTAAATTTGTATAAAAGTATAATAAAGATAGTTCAACAACAAATGTTAAATTACTTATGTTGATATTAATTATTCAAAAATATAGGAGGAATTTATAATGAGTATGTTTTGTTATCAATGTCAAGAAGCTTCAAAGGGAACAGGTTGTACGGTGCGCGGAGTTTGTGGTAAAACAGATGATGTAGCTAATATGCAGGATTTATTAATTTATGTTTTAAAAGGAATATCAATTTACAGCTCGCGGGCAAGGGAGCTAGGGGTAGAAAATAAAGAGATAAATAAATTTGTAGTAAATGGATTATTTATGACTATAACAAATTCAAATTTTGATAAAGCTAGATTTATAGAAACGATATCAAAAGCATTAGAATTACGTGAAGTAATTAAGAATGCTTTAATAAATGCTGGTGGAGTAATAGAAAGTAAAATACCTGAATGTGCGACATGGACAGGCACTACTGAAGAATTTGAGAGTAAGTCAAAGAATGTAGGAGTACTAAAAACAGAAAATGAAGATGTAAGATCACTCCGAGAACTTATAACTTATGGTATTAAAGGAGTTGCAGCTTATGCTGATCATGCATTTAACCTAGGATATGAAAACAGTGACTTATACTCATTTATGCAAAAGGGACTTGCACAAACTACGAATGACAGTTTATCTGTTGATGAATTAGTAGCATTAGTACTAGAGTGTGGGAAATATGGAGTAGATGCTATGGCGCTTTTAGATGAGGCAAATACTACTACTTACGGAAATCCAGAAATTACAAAGGTTAACATAGGAACTCGAAATAATCCTGGAATATTAATTAGTGGACATGATTTAAAGGATATGGAAGAATTATTAAAGCAAACGGAAGGTACAGGAGTAGATGTTTATACTCATAGTGAGATGTTACCAGCGAATTATTATCCATCATTTAAAAAATATGATCATCTTGTGGGTAACTATGGAAATGCATGGTGGAAGCAAAATTCAGAGTTTGAAAGCTTCAACGGTCCAATACTCATGACAACTAACTGTATTACGCCTCCAAAGGATTCTTATAAAGAGAGAGTTTACACTACTGGAGCAGCTGGATTTGACGGAATGAATCATATACCGGATAGAAAGGGCGGAGCTGCAAAAGATTTTTCAGCTATAATTGAGCATGCTAAAAAATGTAGTGCACCAATTGAAATTGAAAGAGGAGAAATTGTTGGGGGATTTGCTCATAATCAAGTAATTGCCCTTGCCGATAAAGTTGTAGAAGCAGTTAAAACAGGTGCAATCAAAAAATTCTTTGTAATGGCTGGTTGTGATGGAAGAATGAAAGACCGTGAATATTATACTGATTTTGCAAAAGAGTTACCAAAAGATACAGTTATTTTAACTGCAGGTTGTGCAAAATATAGATATAATAAATTAGAACTCGGAGATATTGGTGGAATACCTAGAGTCCTAGATGCAGGACAATGCAATGATTCATATTCATTAGCAGTTATTGCAATGAAGCTACAAGAAGTGTTTGGACTTGCTGATATTAATGAATTACCAATAGCATACAATATTGCATGGTATGAACAAAAGGCTGTAATAGTATTATTAGCATTACTTCACTTAGGCGTTAAAAATATCCACTTAGGACCAACATTACCAGCATTTTTATCCCAAAATGTTGTTAATGTATTAGTAGAAAACTTTGGAATAGCTGGAACTTCTAACGTAGAAGACGATATAAAAATGTTTATGAATTAAAATTTATACAAGCACCCTAAAATTTGGGGTGCTTGTATTTATAATTAGATATATACATATTATTTTTACATGGAAATGAAATTAAAGGGTAAGCTAATTATGAGGTGATTTACATAGATAAAGAATATATAAAAAATTCCAATAATATAACTTATGAGAATTTGTCACAAGGAGAATCAGATAAATTAAAAGATTTAGAGCAAACTTTTAACAATGAATTTCAATCTGATTATTATCTTATGGTGATGAAAAATAACATTATAAAATCCTGACAATGTCAGGATTTTATTTGTCTAAATTACAAATAGTTCATATAAAACAAAGATTAAATGTGGTATAATAGAAAAGTATTATACATTACTTTAAAAATAATGTGGTAATATAAAGAAAAAAGCTGAAGTTTATACTGTGTAATCAGCAAAAAGTGACAAAATATGTGATAATATTTATTTTTTTAGAATGTATTTTTAAAAACTCTTGAATAATTTCAGAATGTATTTTAAACTATAGAAGAGGTAATGTTAATATGGATGATTATAAGGTATTAAAATCTCTTAGTAGTAATGTTGTTGTTTCTGAAAAAGACAATAATGTCTATGTTCTTTTTGGTAAAGGTATAGGTTTTGGTAAAAAACCGGGTGAACATATCACTAAAGGGAGTAACATTGAGCAGAAGTTTATTAAGATTGACGATAGTGAAAAAGCGAGTTATGTTGAAATTCTTAAAAATATAGAAGCTGAAATATTAGCAGTAGCAGAAGAAATTATTTCTCTTGCAGAAGATACATTAGAAGAAAAGTTAAATTCACACATACATGTTGGTCTGGCTGATCATATTAGTTTTGCAATGAAAAGAATGGAACTTGGAATTGATATAGTTAATCCATTTTTAAATGAAATTCAAACGCTATATTCTGATGAATATAGTATAGCAGAAAAAGGAACAAAACTTATTAAAGAAAAATTAAATGTGCCATTTCCAGAAAGTGAAATCGGTTTTATTACTCTACATATACATTCTGCTAGAGTTAATGAAGAAGTGTCTCAAAGTCTTAAATATACTAGAATTGTTAAAGAAGTAATGGGATATATTCAAAAGATACTTGGGATAAAGATTAATCAAAAGTCAATGGAGTATGGACGGTTAGTCTCGCATTTAAGGTATGCTTTAGATAGAATAGAAAATGATAAGGTTTTAAAAAATATAATGTTAGAATCTGTTAAAACTGAAATGCGTGAAGAGTTTAAAATTTCTAAGAAGGTATGTGAATTTATTTCAGAAAAACTTTCAAAAGAAGTTTGTGAAGATGAAGTTTCCTATATATGTATGCATATACATAGATTAAAGCAATCCATCTGAAAATTAAGTTTATAGTGTTAGGTGTGTTACTGATTAGATCAGGCATGAACCAAGTAAAATGCTTTTAAAGCATATTATTAGTTTATGCCTTTTTTTAAAATGTTTTGTATATAAAGTTCTAAACAATGCACAAACTAATGTTTATATATATAATCAGTTGAAATTTACAGTTAAACCTTATAAGATACATTCAAATAAATAAATTTTAGGTAGATAGCAAATATTAATTGTTATCTACCTTAGAGAAGGAGAGGATGATAAAAATATTTGGGTTATTTAAGAAAAGTAAGGAAGAAAAAAGTATGGTTTTAAAATCCCCAGTTGTGGGAAGATGTTTTGACATCTCAGAAATACCGGATGAAGTTTTTTCTGCAAAAATGCTCGGAAACGGTATAGGTTTTGTTTCTACAGAAGGAGTTTTATACGCACCGATTGATGGTGAAATTCTTCAAGTGTTTCCTACAAAACATGCTATGCTTTTAAAGAGCAAAGAGGGTATAGAAATATTACTACATATAGGTATTGATACAGTAGAGATGAAGGGTGAGGGTTTTGAAGCTTACGCCCAAAAGGGACAGCAAGTTAAGGCTGGAGATAAGTTATTAACTTTTGATAATGACTTAATAAAAGCTAAAGCTAAAACTAATTTAAGTGTATTAGTTCTTACAGAAAATGAAATAATGGAATCTGTAGAATTTAATTTAGGAACTGTAGATAAAAATAATGAAGTAATAATAATAAAATTAAAGAAATAGGGGTGCACATATTATGATGGAAAAAAAAGCAATAGTTAAAAGTGAAACTGGAATACATGCAAGACCTGCATTATCAGTAGTTAAAGAGGCTTCTAAGTTTAAATCGGAAGTACTTATAGTAAAAGATGGAAATGAGTATAATGCAAAAAGTATAGTAGCTATAATGTGTATGGCTGCTGCTAAAAATGATGAAATTCTAATAAGAACTAAGGGTGTTGATGAAGAAGCCGCTGCAGTAGCTATGGTAAAAATTATCGAAGAAGGGCTTTTAGAATAGGAAAATAGCAAACCATAATTGTTATATTCATAAGAGTACTATTAGGAGGAATAAAATATGTTGAAGGCAATAGGGGCATCCTTTGGGATAGCTATAGGTAGAGCGGTAGTTATTAGCGAAGAAGCAGTAGAAGTAAAGGAAAGCAAGGTTCAGGATTCAAAGCAAGAGCTAACTAGATTTAATAATGCATTGCAAGTAGCAGTTACTGAGCTCCAGAAAATAGTTGAAAGTGTAAAAGAAAGGCTAGGAAGCGAAAAGGCAGAAATATTTGAAGCACATTTATGTATGCTTGAAGATCCAGAATTCATAGGTTCCATTCAAAAGAAAATTGAAGATGACAAATTAAATGCTGAATACTCGCTACAAACTGTAGCATCAGAAACAGCAGCTATTTTTGAAAATATGGATAATGAATATATGACTGAACGAGCAGCAGATATTAGAGATGTGAGCAAAAGAGTGTTAAATGTGTTACTCGGAGTAAAAGTAACTTCAATTGCAGAGATTGCGGAGGAGTGCATATTAGTAGCAAAAGATCTTACTCCGTCAGATACAGCACAGATTGATAAAACTAAAGTTTTGGCCTTTGTAACTGAAATAGGAGGGAAAACTGCTCATACATCAATTATTGCGCGTTCTTTAGAACTACCTGCGGTTGTAGGTGCAGGTAAAGGCATAAGTAAAATTAAAGATGGTGATTTAATTGTTGTAGATGGAGAAGAAGGTATAGTTATTATTAATCCTGATGAGAAAACTTTAAACAATTATGAACTCAAAAGAAAAGAATTCATTGAATCTAAACATCAGCTACTTAAATATGCCACTATGGCATCTACCACAATAGATGGTAAAACAGTTGAACTAGCTGCAAATATAGGGTCTGCGGAAGATGTAGAATCGGTACTTAAAAACGGCGCAGAAGGTATAGGATTATTTAGAACAGAGTTTTTATATATGTCAAAAGATGCGCTTCCAACTGAGGAAGAACAATACGCAGAATACAAATCAGTTCTTGAAAAGATGAATGGAAAGCCTGTTATTATAAGGACTTTGGATATTGGTGGAGACAAGAAATTAACTTATTTACCTATGGATGAGGAAATGAATCCATTTCTAGGCTATAGGGCTATAAGACTTTGTCTTGATAGAACAGATATATTTATAACCCAATTAAGAGCTTTGGTAAGGGCATCTGCACACGGCAAGCTTAAAATCATGTTTCCTATGATATGCAATCTTCAGGAACTGAGAATGGCTAAAAAAACACTCGCGAAGTGTACAAATGAACTTAAGTCCGAGGGCGTAGTATTTGATGAGCATCTTGAAGTAGGTATTATGATAGAAATACCATCAGCTGCAGTAATATCAGATGTATTAGCTAAAGAGGTAGACTTTTTTAGTATTGGTACTAATGATTTAATCCAATATACGCTGGCAGTTGATAGAATGAATGAAAAAATATCATATTTATATGATTTCTATCATCCAGGAGTTTTAAGATTAATTAAGACTGTAATAGATAATGGTCACAAGGCAGGAATACCGGTAGGTATGTGTGGCGAAATGGCAGGGGACACAAATCTTGTTCCTGTACTACTTGGATTTGGACTAGATGAATTCAGTATGAGTGCCTCTTCTATATTAAGGGCACGTAAAACTGTTACAAATTCTAGCTATGAAGAGTGCACAAAGCTATCAGCACCAATATTATCATTTGGGGATTCGGATGAAATAAAGAAATATATAAAAGATAATACTAAAGCATAAAGCATAAGGCTTATAAAGGCAACCTATTCTTAATGAAGGATAGGTTGCTTTTTTGTATTAAAATTCTATATAATATATGTATGCATAAAATATTTATTGAAATAAGATTCAAAGTAGCACAAAATACTGAATTCATAGTTTACTACCTATGCCTTATATAAAGGATGAGATTAGATGATTAAAATAAAAGAGAAACTTATATTTCACATAGATGTTAATTCAGCTTTTCTTTCTTGGAGTGCTGCAGATAAACTTAAGCAAGGCGAGGATATTGATTTAAGAGATATAGCAGCTGTAATAGGGGGGGACGAGGAGTCGCGACGCGGAGTAGTACTGGCTAAATCTATGATGGCAAAACAAAATGGAATAGTAACCGGAGAAAGCTTATTTACTGCAAGAAAGAAATGTATAAACCTTGTAGTAGTATCACCTGACTTTAGATTATACGAAAGATGTAGTAAAAGTATGAGAGAAATTTTTGATGACTACACTCCTTATGTAGAGAAATTCTCTATAGATGAATGCTTTTTAGATGTGACAAGTTATAATACTTCAAAGGAAACTGCATTAAAACTTGCTTACGATATTAAGGATAGGATAAAGAGTGAATTAGGATTTACAGTGAATATTGGTATGTCAGATGTTAAGCTTCTAGCTAAGATGGCATCTGATTTTGAAAAACCTAATAAAGTGCATACTCTTTTTAAAAATGAAATAGAAAATAAATTGTGGCACCTAATGGTTGGAGAGCTTTTCATGGTTGGAAAGAGAACTGTTCCTAGACTTAATAATTTAAATATATTTACTATAGGGGATTTAGCTAAGTATGATGCTTCCATTTTGAAATATCACTTTAAAAGTAGTGGGCTCATGATGTGGAAATATGCAAATGGTATAGATAATTCAGAGGTAAAATGGAATGAATATGAACTAAAAGGGATAAGTAATTCCACTACATTATCCGATGATATTAAAAATAAAAACGAAGCTTATAAAGTATTATTAACGCTAGTAGAACACACGGTCACAAGATTAAGAAATATAAAAAAGTGTTGCTACTCTATTTCTGTAACTATAAGAAATCACGAATTTATTAATTATTCCAGAAGCACGACTTTAAAAAGTGCTACAGATTCAACGCAGGAAATACTGAAAACAGTAAGGAAACTTTTTGATGAATTATGGAAGGGAGAGCCGATAAGGTTATTAGGAGTTTCTCTTAATAATTTAAGTGAGGATAATTTTAGACAAATATCAATTTTTGATGTTGATAATTCTCAAATCGAGAAGCAAAGGGCGATAGACTTGGCTGTTGATGATCTTAGGCGCAGGTATGGTGAAACTATAGTTATGAAATCAGTAACATTAAAAAAATAACTAGTAAATTTACTAGTTATTTTTTTTAATATGGCTAAAGTGAGATAGGAAAGTTTATAGTTTTTCATAAACACAAAATCCATCTTTTAATGAAGTTACAACATATGCCTTATGATTATTTTCAAAGTTGTTTACATACTCTTCAATAACTAAGCTATATTCGATTTCTTTATTTTTGAAAAATAAATTTTTACCAGTAATTATTTTTTCATTTAATGTATTATCATTTCCATCGTAGATATCATTTTTGTTTCTAGCACAATATGCAATTAAGTTATCACCTACCGCTTCTACTGACCAATAATAATCATCGTTTTTGTTTACAATAATAACATTTGAAATAATATTTTCTGGCACACCAAACTGTCTTAAAAAATTTTTTTGTTCCATAGTTTTTCCTCCTCAAATTATTAATAACAATATATGGTAATATATTAACAGAAAATCTATATAAAAATCAACCATTAATTGTTAAAAAATTAAAAAAATAAAAATAATGGTAATATATTGTTCTAAACTACAAAAAAAAATATAAATTAGTAAGAAGTATTGTTTATGAGCACTACCTGTAGGATAACAACACCGCAGGTGATAACAGCACAGAAAATTGGAGGTTTATGTAAATATGGATAACAGAGCACTTATCCCTTTATACATTAATGAAGATATGATAAATAATTTATATACCGTTGTAATTGAGGAATTCGCCGAAATTAAAAGTGAAAGTACTAGAAAGCTGGTAACTATTAGTACCAATACACCATTATATGAGCTTACTTGTGGTAAAATAATGCAAGGTGACTTAAATGTTCAACTTCTTAATGAATTCACTTCGCAGAAAATTGAGGAAAGAGTTTCAATTGTAATTACAATACTATCAAGATTAAAAAACATACTAAATGAGCAAAGTATGTTAAAGATAATAAATAACGAGAATGATATAAAAGATATAAAAGAATTCGATTTTGTTCAGTTTACTGGGGAATTGTATAAAAATCCAGTTATAGAGTATATAGAAGACATGACCAAAGTTATGGAAATGCAATTAGCTTTTTCACCTGAACCCGTAGATAACGGTGATGAAAGCCCGGAACAAATAGTTAAGAGGCAGATTTTAAAAGTCCTAAAAGAGGGTATTGGAAATTGCAAATCAGAAAAATGTTTAAAATTTATTAGTAGCAATATTGGAATTAGCAATACAAAGGTTGTAGTGCCCCTAGAGGTAAAACATATGGCGGGCAATTTAGATTATATTGAAGGTGCCAGAATCACTGTGCTTGGTAAAGTAATAAGAATTCCCAAAGAAGATGAAAATAATAACTATAGCTTACTCAGTGGCACATACTTTGATTATTTAAATAATGAATATTTTCAAGAATTTAAAAATAGATTTCTAAAGGATACAGATTTAATTAGAGATTATGATTCAAAACAACTAGAAATAAATGGGCCTATAATTGAAATTATACCTATTGCAATGTATATTTAGGTTGGGCCCTTACAGTAAAAATAAAGGGTGATAGAAATGGTCAATAAAAACATTAAAATACATATGCCAAAAGAAGTTGAAATAATAATTAGTATTTTAAATGAAAATAATTTCGAAGCGTTCATAGTAGGTGGATGCGTTAGAGATTCACTATTAGAGAAGAAACCGCTGGACTGGGATATAACTACTAATGCATCTCCAGATAATGTAATGAGTGTGTTTAAAAAGCAAGATTATAGAGTTATTGAAACGGGGATTGTGCATGGAACAGTAACGGTAGTAATAAAAGGTCAAAATTTTGAAATTACAACCTATAGAATAGATGGAGAATATTTAGATAATCGTAGACCAACCTCGGTAACTTTTACAGCTTCATTAGAACAAGATTTAATGAGGCGAGATTTTACCATCAATGCTATGGCTTATAATGTGGAAGCCGGCCTTATAGATTATTATGGTGGAACGGTGGATTTAGAAAATAAAATAATTAGAGCCGTAGGAGATCCTAATAAAAGATTTCAAGAAGATGCGCTAAGAACGCTTAGAGCCATTCGTTTTGCAACTAGGTTAAGTTTTGATATAGAGGAAAAAACGCTATTTGCTATAAAGCTAAATAGTCACCTTATACTAAATGTAAGCAATGAAAGAATTAGAGATGAATTATGTAAAATGATCGTATCTAATGACACCGCAAAAGGATTTAAATTACTTGAAGAGACTAAACTATTAGGGTTTATACTGCCAGAACTTCAAGTGGCCGTAGGATTTAAACAGCAAAATCCGCACCATGACAAAGATATATTTGAACACATTTTAGCAGTTGTGGAGAAATGCCCGCCAGAGATTAGTTTGAGAGTAGCTGGGTTATTACATGACATAGCTAAGCCGAATTGCTTTACAATTGACAAAGAAGGTATAGGTCATTTTTATGGTCATGATAAAAAAAGTGTTATAATAGCTGAGCAAATACTTAGACGACTTAAATTCGATAATCAAAGTATATGTAAAATTAAAATTTTAGTGAAGGAACATATGCATATACTTACAAAACCAACAGATGCATCTGTAAAACGTCTTATTAATAGAGTTGGTGTAAATTTAGTTCATGACCTCTTCGCATTACAAAAGGCAGATGCTTTAGGTTCCCGTTTTCCTGAGATTCGGTTAAACGAAATTAGTAAAGTAGAAGAAAAAACATTAGCCATATTAGAATCTAAAGTTCCACTATCTATAAAGGAACTTGCAGTAAACGGTGGAGATTTAATGTGTCAATTTTCTATTAAACAAGGGGAAGAAATAGGTGGTATGCTTAAATTTCTTTTAGA
>NZ_JAENWL010000225.1 GCF_016650095.1 Clostridium sp.
CATTTGAAGCTCCAACAGCGGGTGGAATGATGCTTTACAGCATAATTGATATTACTGATGAACAATTAAAGAAACAACTATCAGTAGAATGTGATAACCAAGAGTTTATTGCAAAAGCTCCTTTAGTGCTTATATTCTTTGCAGATTATCAAAGATGGTATGATGCTTTTGATTTAGAAAATTGCAATCCAAGAACACCAGGAGAGGGTGACATCCTTCTTGCCACAGCTGATGCAATAATAGCTGCTCAAAACACAGTAGTAGCTGCAGAATCTTTAGGAATTGGTTCATGTTACATTGGTGATATTATCGAGAATTGTGAAACTATTAGAGAGTTATTAGATCTTCCGGATTATGTTATACCTGCGGTTATGGTGGTTTATGGTTATCCTGTTCAGGCTCAAAAGAATAGGAAAAAACCTGTGCGTTTCGAAGAGAAGTATATAGTATATGAAAATAAATATCGCAGACTAACTAAGGAAGAGCATATAGAAATGCAAAGCATAAGAAATGAGAAGGCAGAATTTTTAAATAAAGTTGTTAGCGAAGATGTTAAAGCTCTTTGCAAACGTAAGTATATGTGTGATTTCTCACTAGAAGGGAATAGATCAGCATCTAAATATCTTAGGAAGTTTAGAGAAGAGTAATACATTTATTCCTAAGAATATAAGCGCAGTTGATGATTGTATGTATGCTATATTGAGAGACGAATGGAAGGCACAATAAACATAAGGAGGATAACGATATGAAAGAAAATAAAAAACTACAATTGAAGAAGTATCTGAAAAAAAATACACAAGATTCATTGCTTAATAAATTAGTGGAAGTATCGCAAAAGGCGGGAATTAATGTAGTTTATGCAGGGTTATTATTATTCTATGTTTTACAAAAACCGTTTGTTCCAAAATGGGCAAAGGCAACAATAACCAGTGCTTTGGGTTATTTTATTTTTCCGGTAGATGCAATTCCAGACTTTACTCCAGCTATTGGGTATTCAGATGATTTGGGCGTATTAGCAATAGCGATTGTAGCTGTAGCTATGTTTATTGATGATAAAGTTAAGGAGAAATCGAAAGCAAAGCTAAAAAGCTGGTTTGGAGAATATAAAGAAAGTGTATTGAGAGATATAGACAAGAGGGTTAATGAAAATCATAAAGTCCACTAATTTTTTAAACTTGGAATAAGTGAAGAAGTAATACACATGTAATTTGTGGACAAGTATACTATTTTATCATAGTTTTGTGGATAAAATGATGAATGAAATTTTATTATCCGATATAGGGTAGTTATAATTAAGTACGTCTTAATTTAATTATATAGAGGGAGGCATGAAAATGTTAATTGATACTAAGTTGGATGATTTCAAGTTAAGATTTGCAGAAATAAAAGATGTTCCATTAATTTTAGAATTTATAAGGGAATTAGCTGATTATGAAAAAATGTTACATGAAGTTGTAGCAACAGAAGAAGTTTTAATAGAATCTCTATTTGAGAGAAAGATGGCTGAGGTTATTATTGGCGAATATAAAGATAAACCAGTAGCTTTTGCATTATTTTTTCACAACTTTTCTACTTTTTTAGGGAGACCAGGTATTTATTTGGAAGATTTATATGTTAAGCCTGAAATGAGAGGAAAGGGTATGGGGAAAATTATGCTTTCTTATCTTGCTAAATTGTCGGTGGAAAGTAAGGGCGGAAGATTAGAATGGGGGTGCTTCGATTGGAATGAGCCATCAATTCGGTTTTACAAACAAATGGGTGCAGTTCCAATGGATGAATGGACAGTATTTAGAGTACATGATGATGCATTAGATAAGTTGGCTATGAAATTTGATGAGTAAATTTTGTCTAAGGGCTATCTTTAGGCTTTTTTATTTTACTCACTTTGAAAGGGTGCCATGAGATATTATTATCGAACCCAAGTATTAATTTAGGAAGGAGCAATTATGGAATGGTTTTATTTAGTGGTGGCTGGAATTTTTGAAATAGAATGGGCAATCGAGTTAAAATATTCGCAAGGGTTTACAAAAATACTTCCCAGTTTATTAACCGTTATAGGAATGATTGCAAGTTTTTATTTTTTATCATTATCGTTAAAAAGTCTGCCGCTTGGAACTGCATATGCAGTTTGGACTGGTATAGGAACTGTTGGCACAGTGGTCTTAGGAGTTATCTTGTTTAAAGAACCTATTAATATTATGCGTGTTATTTGTGTTGTATTAATTGTAAGTGGAATCATTGGCTTAAAACTGATAACAATAAAGTAGCAAATTATGTAAGCTTTATACTAATCAAAGCAAGCGCTAGTTATATTAGTAAGGGATTGTAGATGAAACCCAGAATAATACCTATTAATAAGGAGGAATTTTAATGAAAAATTTTGTGATTGAAGATGATTTTTGGAGTTTATTCCCTAATGCAAAGATCGGAGTTGTAATTTGTCATGGGATAGATAATACCATAAAAAATGAAGAAGGATACCTGGATATGATTTTAAAGTCTGAGAAAGAAGCTTTGAAATATTTACAAAATGAGGAATTTAGCAATAACGAAGTAATAAAAATATGGAGAGAATCATTTCAAAAGTTTAAAACAAAGAAAGGTGCGAGGTCATCCATTGAATCATTGTTAAAACGAGTTCATAAAGGAAATCATATTGGAAATATTAATCCGTTAGTTGACATATACAATTCAATTTCATTAAGATATGCTTTGCCTTGCGGTGGTGAGGATATAGACAAATTCGACGGAGATATAAGATTGACAAAAGCAATTGGAGATGAGGACTTTATTCCACTTGGAACGGATGATAATTCACCACCTTATGAAGGAGAAGTTGTATATAAAGACAATGTTGGAGCGATTTGCAGATGCTGGAATTGGCGGGAATCATTAAGAACCATGCTAACTGAAAAAACAAATAATGCTTTTTTATGTATTGAATTGACTGATGAAAAAAGACAAGTGGAATTTGAGGATGCTTTAAAATCACTTGGAATATTAGTAAAAGACAATTTAGGAGGAGAAATTCAAACTTCAATTTTGGATATTAATAATAAGTATGTGCAAATCGATTAAATCAATTTTGGAGGGTTTATAAATGAGTAATTTTAGTTATAAGGATATTTATATTGAGGATGGTAAGCGGGTTCTTGAGTTGCTAGAGGTGTCAAAAAGGATTTTGCAAATGTAATGATGATATTATATCTTACAACAAAATTAGGCATGGTAAAACATGTTACGGATACTACTGAAGTACTATTAAAAAGAAAACCTAGAACTATAGAAGAGTTTATAAAAGATAACGTAAAAGTGTGGGATTAAAAAATACGAGTAGGAATGGAAAACACAAACGTCGTGAAAAATAATTTCACGACATCTGTTATATACCTATATTTTCATTCTCGCATTTAAATATGTAATAAACCGCTATTTATATGTATAGAGGGTGTAACCGTAGAATACCTATAGTGTTTGCTTTTCGGATGTAACTGTTATTTCTAACACTCTACTAAGGAATGAAAATTTTTCTTTCATCATATCAAATTCTGAACCAGATTTAATAAATTTTGCAGTCCCTTCTATTAAGAAACCAGTTCCCATAGCTCTATATCCCATAACTTCTTTACTTCCTAGAGTCACCTTAACTTCATTATTTTGCTCTACATTTTTTTGGGTTTTTATCATTCCGGCAGCAGGCATTAATAATCTACCATCCTCAGTAGCAACAACATATGAGTTCCATGTATTAACTACATGTGATTCATTATTACTACAAGATACAATAGCTACTACTCCTTCATAGGAAATAACTTCAAGTAATTTTTCATTTAACATCTAAATTCCTCCTTTTTTAAAAAGCCCTTATTGCACATTCATTGACTTTCCAATAAAATAATTATACAATCAATCTGGAGTTATTAAAAGTGCCAATTATAATTATTTTATAGGATACAGTTATGAGGAGAGTGATTTTAATATGGTTAGATTAGATAGTGATTCAAGTATTCCTCTATACTTGCAAATTTACGAACAGCTAAAAGAAGATATAATTTCAGAACAATTTTCACAGGGTAGTAAGCTTCCTTCAACGCGATCCCTTTCAACAACGTTAAATGTCAGCAGAAATACAGTTGAAAGTGCGTATTTACAACTTTGCTTAGAAGGATATATTGAAAGTAAACCAGGTAGTGGGTTTATTATTCAAAAATTAGATACCTTAATGATTTCAAAACTAAAGAGAGATATCCCTAATAATTTTGACGAATATACAAAAGAATTACCAGAAGTAAATTCCACTTTGCATAAATATAATTTTAGTTATGGAAACATAAGTGCTACTAATTTTCCTTTTAGTATATGGCGTAAGATTTCAAACAAATGTGTATCAACATTAACTGCTAAAGAGATGACTTCATATAGCTCTAGCAAAGGTGAACGAGACTTACAAATAGAAATTATTAAATATTTAAATAAATCAAGAGGTTTTTCTTGTAATCCTGAGCAAGTTATTATCTCCGCAGGGATGGAATATGGTTTAAGCTTATTATGTCAGCTATTCAGACAGGATTTTAATCAAATAGCATTGGAGGAACCAGGGCATATTGGTGCACGCAATGTTTTTATTAATAATGGATATAATGTTATTCCAATTAAACTAGAAGCGGATGGGATAGATATTAATCAATTGGAAAATAGTTCAGCAAGAATAATATATGTAACACCTTCACATCAATTTCCAACCGGCTTAGTAATGCCAATCCAAAAAAGATTAAAGCTATTAGATTGGGCTATGAGAAAAAATGGGATTATAATTGAGGATGATTATGACAGTGAGTTGAGGTATAATTCAAGGCCTATTCCATCAATACAAAGTGTAGCTACAAAGGAAAATGTTGTTTACATAGGAACATTTTCAAAAGCTTTATCACCTAGCCTGCGTATAAATTATATGATAATACCACAAGAATGGTTAGAAAAATATGATGAAATCTTTAGTACATATCAAACGCCGGTTCCATTAATTCAACAAAAAATAATTCAACAATTTATGTATTTAGGACATTTCGACAGTCATTTACGGAAAATATGTTTAGCATATAAAAGAAAATATGATATATTAATTCATACTATTAATGAAGTAATGGGTGATAAAGTAATTATTCATGGTAAAAATGCGGGTCTGCATATCTTATTGGAATTCAAAAATGGATTAAGTGAAGATGAGATTATAATAAGAGCTAAGAAATATGGTGTAATAGTTAATTCTGTATCGATATTTTGGATTAAACCACAAAATTATTCTAATAACATGATTATGCTTGGTTTTGGAGAAATACCCGAAGATGATATTATCCAAGGTATAAAGACACTTAATGAAGCATGGTTTAGTGAGCAATAGGGAGGTGTATATACAACTTCTCCTGAAAACTGCTCACGTTAATATAACATGAGCAGTTTTATGGTCTTAACCTCTAATAATTATCATCCGATAATCCTTATATTTTTTATTTTAACCATTCAGGTTCTTCTCTAATAATTGGTCTTATACCATACTTTTCCTCAAAGTCTTTTAAAATATTTTGCCTAACTTCTGAGGAGGATTTAATATTAGAAATTAAATCTTTTGATATACCATAAGTAAAGGGACAATTAGCTATACATAAACCACAATCAGTCCCTAGACTCCTCCACCGCCTATAACATTCCTCAGCATTTATCTTCCATCTTAATACGCCATCTTCTTCTACCATTTCTGTCTTAGATATTGATTTTCCGGGGCATGTCTTTGCACATTTTCCACAATCAAGGCAAAATTCCTTAACGCCAAAGTCTTCTTGCATATCAGGTATAATAGGCATATCCGTGGTTACGATACCAAGGCGTACACAGGGCCCATATTCTTTAGTTATAAGTAGTCCGTTTCTTCCAAACTCACCAAGCCCTGCATCTCTTGCTACTATAGGTGCTACTACTAAATAGTTTCCATCCATATGATTTCTAGCATCATAACCTAGTTCTCTTATATAATATGAAATTAACATTCCAACAGTTGCTGACTCAACATATCCTTTTACAACAGCAAGTGATTCTGGTAATTTTGGTGCTCTCATAATCATTTCAGTATCCATAGGTATTGCAAACACAATTCCATACTTATGTTTTCTAAAGATTTCTTCG
>NZ_JAENWL010000237.1 GCF_016650095.1 Clostridium sp.
GGAACAATTATATATGTAAAGGAAATCTCTCCATCCAATAATGGTGCAACTGTAAGGGCTCCAAGTACCCATACCAATACGAAATCATACGCTGTAAGTTGACTTACAGTTCTTTTTGATACATATCTTCCTACAAAAAAATTATTATACCTACTACAAAGGTCCTCATGACATATCCCATTAGTGAAATATCTTTAATAACGCCAAAAACCCTCAACTTAAACTCCTTTCTAAGGACTTATATATAATTTTTTATTTGAAGTTAAAAGTCCTAAATAAATATCACTTATATTATCAATATTATTAGATTTTAGTTCCTTCTCAATCCAATCATAATTTAAATTATTGATTTTAAGGATTTTTTTATCTATTTTTCCTTTATAGATAAGGATTTGAGAAAGAATATCTTGCTTAGGAGTAATTGCACATACTAACCATATGAAAAATTATATTTTAAACTAGGATATAAGTGTGACTATGGCAAATAAAATTGAACTAATGGTGAATCTCTAAATTTCAGTATCTAAGTGAATGATTTAATTGCATTTTTGTTGAAAATACTGTATTCTATTTGATAATGAATAATGAAGTGGATAAGGCTAAAATAGGGGGTCATAAAAGTGAAGAAGTTTAAAAGAGTACTGGTAGCAAACAGAGGTGAAATTGCCATAAGAGTTTTTAGAGCTTGTAATGAACTTGGAATTCGTACGGTAGCAATTTATTCCAATGAGGATAGATATTCGTTGTTCAAAACTAAGGCAGATGAAGCTTATTTAATTGGGAAAAATAGAAATCCTGTTGAGGCATATCTAAATATTGATGAGATAATCAGTCTTGCACTTAAAAAAGGAGTAGATGCCATTCATCCAGGATATGGCTTCTTATCAGAGAATCCTGAATTCGCGAAAAAGTGTGCTGATGCAGGTATTGAATTTATAGGACCTACGTCGGAAATGATGGATAAACTGGGAGACAAAATTAAATCTAAAATAGTGGCAAATGCACTAGGAGTTCCTACGATACCTGGAGATGAAAAGAATATTGAAACACTAGATGAAGCAAAGAAACTTGCAGAAAAATGTGGATATCCTGTTATGCTAAAGGCAATTGCTGGTGGCGGTGGGAGAGGTATGAGAATTGTAAGAAACGAAGGAGAACTCGCCTCTTCTTATAGAAGTGCTAAAAATGAAGCAAAGAAAGCTTTTGGTATTGACCTTCTTTTTATAGAAAAATATCTTGAAAAGTCTAAACATATAGAAGTACAGGTTCTTGGAGATAAATTTGGTAATATTGTTCATTTGCATGAGCGAGATTGCTCTATTCAAAGAAGGCATCAAAAGGTTGTAGAATACACTCCAGCTTTTTCAATATCTGAAGAAAAAAGAAATGAAATCTGCAATGACGCCTTAAAAATAGCTAAATCAGTAAATTATAGAAGTGCTGGAACCCTTGAGTTCTTAGTAGATACTCATGGAGATCATTATTTTATAGAAATGAACCCTAGAATTCAAGTCGAACATACCGTTACAGAAATGGTAACAGGTATTGATATAGTTCAAAGTCAAATACTTATAGCAGAAGATTACGCTTTAGATTCCGAAAAGATTGGAATCTATTCTCAAGAAGATGTTAAGGTTCGCGGCTATTCTATTCAGTGCCGGATAACAACAGAAGATCCTTCAAATAATTTTGCACCGGATACTGGAAAAATAGAAGAATATAGAACAGGTTCAGGATTTGGAATAAGACTAGATGGTGGTAATGGTTTCGCTGGTGCAGTAATTAGTCCTTACTACGATAGTTTACTTGTAAAAAACATATCGTGGTCTAGAACGTTTCAAGATGCTATAAAGAAGTCTATTAGAGCTGTGGAGGAAACCAGAATTACAGGAGTAAAAACTAATATAGGTTTTCTAATTAACGTATTAAATCATCCTACTTTTTTAAAGGGAGAATGCAATACCGGTTTTATTGAAGAAAATCCTGAATTAATATCTATTTCACCTCGCGCAGATGGAGAAAGCAGAGTGCTAAAATTTATTGGGGAAAAAATGGTAAATGAATCTAATGGTTCTAAAAAACTTTATGATGTACCTGTAGTTCCTAAAATTATAATACCAAAAAACTTGAGTGGTACAAAACAGATTTTAGATCTACAAGGGACAGAAGGTCTTTTAAATTGGATTAAAGATCAAAACAAATTACTGTTAACAGATACTACGATGAGAGATGCTCATCAATCATTAATGGCAACCAGAATGAGAACAAAGGATATGTTAAAGATAGCAAGTGCTACATCTGTTTATGGGGGAGATTTGTTTTCACTTGAGATGTGGGGAGGTGCTACTTTTGATGTAGCATACCGATATTTAAATGAATCACCTTGGGAAAGGCTAACAGAGCTACGATCGAGAATTCCTAATGTACTTTTCCAAATGTTAATACGTGGAGCAAATGCAGTAGGATATAAAAATTATCCGGATAATATAATTCGTGAATTTATTAAAGAATCTGCAGATACAGGTATTGATGTTTTTAGAATTTTTGATTCTCTAAACTGGCTAAAAGGAATGGAAACTTCAATTGATGAAGTTATTAAAAGTGGTAAGATTGCAGAAGCTTGCATTTGTTACACAGGAGATATCTTAAATAATAAAAAAGATAAATATAATTTAGACTATTATATTAAGTTAGCAAGGGAAATTGAAAAAACAGGAGCTCATATTTTAGGAATAAAAGATATGTCAGCATTACTTAAGCCTCATGCGGCATTTAAGCTCATAAGTGCACTAAAGCAAGAAGTAGGAATGCCTATTCATCTTCATACCCATGATACTACAGGAAATGGAGTTGCTACAGTTCTGATGGCGACCGAAGCGGGTGTGGATATTGTAGATACTGCTTTTAACAGTATGTCAGGGCTTACAAGCCAGCCAGCTTTAAACTCAGTTGCTGCGGCACTTAAGAACACTGACAGGGATACTGGTATAGATTTAAAAGGAATACAACAGATTTCAGATTATTGGGATGCAGTAAGACCAGTTTATTATCAGTTTGAATCGGAACTTAAATCTGGATCTGCTGAAATTTATAGATATGAGATTCCAGGAGGCCAATACTCAAATCTTAAACCTCAAGTAGAAAGTTTCGGACTTGGGCATAAATTTAATGAAATAAAAGAAATGTATAGAATGGTAAACGAAATGGTAGGGGACATTGTAAAGGTAACTCCATCCTCTAAGATGGTTGGAGATTTTGCAATATTTATGGTTCAAAATGAGCTTACGCCAGAGAATATATATGAAAAAGCAACTAATATGTCTTTCCCAGATTCCGTTGTAGCATACTTTAAAGGGATGATGGGTCAACCAATGGGAGGATTTCCAGAAAAGCTTCAGCGATTAGTTTTAAAGGGCGAGGAGCCAATTACCTGTAGGCCTGGTGAATTACTTCCTGATGAAGACTTCAGTTTGATAGAAAAACATTTAATAGAGAAATTTAATATTACTCCAAATAAAAAAGATATACTAAGTTATTCGTTATACCCTGAGGTATTTGATGGCTATATAAAATACAAAAAGGAGTTTGGAGATTTAAGTAGAATCGGAAGTGATATTTATTTCCATGGACTAGATGAGGGTGAAACCTGCGAAGCGGAGATTGCTGATGGAAAAACCTATATGATAAAGCTCGTGCACATTGGTAAGTTAGACTTAGAAGGTAACAAAGTTCTTGTTTTTGAGGTGGATGGTAATAGACGAGAAATAAAAATAAAAGACAGAAACAACAAAGTTCTGCAAGATTTCCAAGCTATAGAAATGGCGGATTCTTCAAATCCTCTAGAGATTGGATCACCTATACCGGGAACTGTTTTATCTATCCTTGTAACAGAAGGTGATACAGTAACTGAAAATCAACCATTAATGGTAGTGGAGGCTATGAAAATGGAGACAAGGGTAAGCGCCTCAGTTGCAGGCGTTGTTGAGTCAATTAATGTTAAAGAAGGACAACAGGTAAAGGCCGGAGAACTTTTAATAAATTTTAAATAGAAAAAAATTGCCTGATATCACTGGAGAGGGGCTTATGCCCCTCTTTTTATTATGATCCAGCATGGGTGATAGTTAAATCATTAATCGCTACACTAACCATAGTAAATAAAAAATAAAAGGGGACTAAAAATGATATCTAAAAAAATGAAGGATTTAGTGGCTAATAGTTCTGTAATAAGAGCTATGTTTGAGGAAGGTACAAGATTATCTAATATTTACGGAGAAGAAAATGTTTTTGATTTCAGCTTGGGAAATCCAAGTGTTGCACCTCCCGAAAGTATTAAACTTGCAGTTAATAAAATATTAAATGAAGACGCGCCCAATCTTGTACATGGATATATGAATAATTCTGGATATGAAGATGTTAGATCTAAAATAGCTGAGTTTTTAAACAAGAAACATGATATAAATATTTCATGCAGTAACATAGTTATGACCTGTGGAGCTGCTGGAGGATTAAATGTTTTGTTAAAAACCTTACTTGACCCAGAGGATGAAGTTATTGTTTTCGCACCGTTTTTTGGTGAATACAGAAACTATGTAAATAATTTTGATGGAAAGCTTGTGGTTGTTTCAACAGATATGGACACCTTCGAACCTGATATACAGGTGCTAAAAGATAAAATAAATAGTAAAACAAAAGCAATTATTATTAATTCACCAAACAATCCAACAGGTGTTGTGTACTGCGAAAAGGTTATACAAGATTTAGCAAAATTACTTCGAGAAAAAGAAGAGGAACTTGGTACAAGCATATATCTGATATCTGATGAGCCATATAGAGAAATAGTTTATGATAATGCTTTCGTCCCATGTATTTTAAAATACTATAAAAATTCATTTATTGGATATTCATATAGTAAATCATTATCACTGCCTGGAGAGAGAATAGGGTATATAGTTGCAAATACAAATATGGATTGCATTAATGATATAATGATGTCATTAAATGTGGCTAACAGGATCTTAGGATTTGTAAATGCACCATCACTTTTCCAGAGGGTTATTGCAAATTGCCTGGATGCTAAAGTTGATGTGAATATATATAAGAGGAACAGAGATATTTTATACGACCATCTTATAAAAATAGGCTTCTTTTGTGTAAAACCACAAGGTGCATTTTATTTATTCATTAGAACACCAATAGCGGATGATAAAAAGTTCTGCGAAGAGGCAAAAAAATTCAACCTATTACTAGTGCCAGGATCAGCCTTTGACTGCCCAGGTCATGTAAGATTATCTTACTGTATAGCTTTTGATAAAATACAAAATTCCCTACCAGCGTTCGAAAAATTAGCTGAAGTATATGAGCTAAATAATATTAAAAGATAATTTTAAGGCAGGATAATCCTGCCTTAATTTTGATTATAAATTATCTTATGTGAACAAATTAACAATTTACAGAAAGATATCGTTTAAAATTAAATTGATAATGCTATAATGATTTAATATAGAAGACGAGGAGGTGTGTAATTTGAATTATGACTTGATAAATGTAATTGAGCTAATGTTTTTAGTAATATGTTTTACAAGTATATTCTCTTATGCAGTATATTCCTATAGAAATATTAAAAATGAAGCTGAAGAAAATGTTACAAACAATATTTTAATTCAGTGGCTTGAATTTATAAAAAAACTACTACCAGAAGATTATATAATTTATGAGAAGTATTGTATTTGGATATATTCAGAACGTTTAAAAATGGAAATGATGTTTTAACCAAAATTATTCGAAGGAGGATAAAAATGAACATCATTTTTAATTTTTTAAGCGGTTTATTAAATTCAATTTTTAATTATACTGGAGATTGGGGACTCGCAATAGTTTTACTTACCGTAGGTGTAAAATTAGTACTTTCACCAATGTCTTTTAAACAAAAAAAATCTATGCAGCAACAACAAA
>NZ_JAENWL010000037.1 GCF_016650095.1 Clostridium sp.
ATTTTTTAAATAGTCTTCCTGCGTATCTATACTAGCATTTTCCTCAATCCGCCGAAGGGCAAGTTCTATTAGTCTCTTATTCTTATCAAAAAGGCCTTGTTCCTCATCAAACCACTTCATACTACTGTTAAAAAGCTCGTCTGATGCTTTTATTCCTTCGGCAACATTGTAACTCAAAATGTTCAAAATCTCATTCTTCCGCTTAATTAGTTTACTAACTTCATTATTAATTCTTTTTACAACTTCAATCCCACCTTTAAAATTCTTGGACTCAATCATTTTAGAAAGCAGTATCTGTTGAATGCTTATTTTGCTCTCATCTTTTATTTCCTTTGTATCAAGGTAAAACTCAATAGCCTGCGATGTTATATAATAACTGATGGTATTATCCTCTATTTTAGATTCAATTAATTTGATTCTTGAGGACATCCGCTTCTTTTCCACAGGATCAAAGTAATTATAGGAAAAAGGCTTTCCATCATTTATAATTTTATCGAAAATATAATTTACAAGTTGCATGTTTTCTTTTTCATCTAAGTACAAATCGTAATCCCGTTTTAAAATTTCAGTGGTAAACTGAGAAAACTGTTCAAAGGAAACCCCTTTGTCATTAAAATTATTTTCTTCTATAAATAGCCTCAATGTTGCTATTACTATATAACCCATGTCAATAAAGTTATATATTCCATCCTTAAATGAGTCTAACGATATCTCCCTAATCTTAAAAAACGGATAATATTTTTTTAGGTTTTGCATTCTTTCATTATGCTCACCTATTATCTCATCAATATAATTGAATTCACTATTCAAAATCCACCAACTCCTAATCTATATCTACCTACTTTTATTATAATCCATAACACTCCGTACTTTCCACTATTTTGTATATATTATTACCAAAAACAGTGGAGTTGTATTAACATATGTTCTATTCTCATGTATGACACTTTATTAAAAAAACACTATCAAAGCTTGAACCCTTTGATAGTGTTTTAAATTTATATATTGTCATCACGCCAGTTATTTAAGAATTCTTTCATATCATCGAAGCTTGGACTTTTAGCATTTCTAACATAATACCCTGATGTTGCAACTCCTAAAATTAAGGATTGCTCTGGACTTAGTTTAAGCATTTGCCCAAGACAAAAACCTGCATTGAAATTATCCCCGGCACCAGTTGTTAGTATGGGACTCGCTGTATAAGGACCATCAACATGATAGTAGTTCTCTCCAACTACTACTGTTGCTTCTACTGTTGGATGTATAACAAGGCAATATATATCTAATTCTTTTGATATTTGCTCTGTTAATTCTTTTAAGCTATTCTTATCAATATTTTCGCATTTATATCCTTGTATCCCTAAAACCTCAGCTATTTCAACAGATTCTTTTAAATTAAGTCCAAGTATTACATTGAAGTATTTATTAAATTTTTGTATAAGTCGCAGTGCTTCAATAATATCCTCATTATGTCTTTTCTCTGGATCGGCTAAATCAATTAGCATGAGCCTTTTCCCTTCATTATTATCAATATAAGGTAGAACCTCCTCAATTAACCCCTTCCAGATATCGCTCATATTCGGAATCATAGTCCAGTTTACAATTCCAAAAAGGCTTGAATCATTTATAAGTTCTTTAAGCTTAGGTATTCCAATAACTTTTTTTATATTTTCCCAATTTACATCATTTAAAGATTCAAGTTTCCCAATCATTAGTTTTCCATCTTCAAATTCTAGAGCATCAGTAGTACCTGGGTTAGCTAGTGAATATACCTCACCATTTTCTTTCATATGTTGAAACACATTGTCTATTTCAGGATATCCAAGGGCTCCAATATAAGTTAGCTCCAACCCATAGTTTAAAAATGCGTTGCTTAATATTGGACCGTTACCACCAAGTTTTTCCTGCAATACTACCATTTCAAAATTAGTACTAAGTCCAGCGGCTTTTACTATCCTTTCTCCAAATTCTTTAATGGTTTTCATTCTATCAAATTCTGTTACACTTTTTCTTTTTCCTACGACATGAACAATTTTATCAACAAAGCCATCCAACCCTATTAAAACCTTTTCATCATTTGGCCTCTTACTCTCTAAAACAACCAATAGCTCACTAATTTTATTTTTAAATTCCATTATCATAAATTCTCCCCCAATATATGGTATTTTACTTTTATCATACAATATGAAACAGAAGTTGTCCACTATATTACCAATTTTTGTTGTCTAAGAAAATAATTCTTCTTTACTATTTCAATAGTATTTTTTTAAATAGTCCCTCATACACAAAACCAACCCCTTAATGAGGTTGGTTTAATATTTAACACTTTTTTATAGCATGATTTTTATTTAAAATATTACTTAGATTCCTTGTCATCGTAAATAAAATCATTTATAATATCAAGCAATTTTTCCTTATCTAGACTTTCAATATTATTTATTGATTTAATATCTTTTATCAATTTGTTCCTTAGATTTTCATCAGCTTTATCAGCTTTATTAGCTCTATAAGCTTTTTGAGTTTTATTAGTCTTCTTAGTTTTGTCGATTCTATAAGCTTTGTCAGATTTATCAGCTTCTTCGTTAATATAAAATTTCTCTCCACTTGCAACAATTCTTGAACTGTAACCCTTGGAATCCAATAATAGATGAAAACTCTCCTGTGCCTCTTTATCTCCATGGACAAGCAGAATTTCCTTTGGTTTTTCCATAAAGCTTTCTATCCAACTTAATAATCCGTTTCTATCAGCGTGTCCTGATAATCCCTCTAGGTTATAAATATGAGCATTAACAGCAATTGGTTCTCCAAATATCTTAACTGTTTTTGCACCCTGTACTATATTTTTTCCTAGAGTTCCTTCTGCTTGATATCCTACAAAAACAATTGATGATTCTTTTCTCCATAAATTGTGCTTAAGATGATGTTTTATTCTACCTGCATCACACATACCACTTGCAGAAATAATTATTGCCTTGCTTTGAATTTCATTCAAAGCAGCTGAATCCTGTTGAGAAATTGAGAATTTCAAACCATCAAACCTAAATGGATACTCCCCCTTCATTACAAATTCTTTAGCCTCTTTATCATAATCCTCATCATGGCTTTCAAATATCTTTGTTGCTCGAATAGCTAAAGGGCTATCGATATAAACTTTAATATCCTTCAAGTCTTCATTTTCTACATATTTATTTAATTCATATAAAATCTCCTGAGTCCTTCCAACTGCAAATGAAGGTATAATGACATTTCCACCTCTTGCAAAGGTCTCCTTAATTATTTTTAATAACTCCTTTAAATCTTCGTGAATCTCAGGATGAAGCCTATCGCCATAAGTGGTCTCTATTATCAAGTAATCTGTATAATTGATGATAGTCGGATCTTTTATAATTGCCTTATTTATATTGCCCAAATCGCCACTGTACACCAGTTTTACTTCTTGTTGATTTTTTTCTGTAATATATAATTCAACAATAGCAGAGCCCAAAAGATGCCCTGCATCTCTAAATCTTATTTTTAAACCATCAAAAACCGTTATCAACTCATCATAGGGAAATGCTCTAAAAAGTGAAAGAGACGACTCCGCCAATTTAACTGTATATAGTGGTTCCGCAGTTTTTAATCCCTGACGTTTTCTTTTTCTGTTTTTCCATTCAAACTCCGATTCATGAATGTGTCCACTGTCAGGAAGCATAATACTACATAAATCCATTGTTGACTCAGTAGATAAAATCTCTCCCTTAAATCCCATCTTATAAAGTAGCGGTATTCTTCCGCTATGATCTATATGGGCGTGTGATAAAATTACATAGTCTACCTCTTTAGGATTAAAATCAAATTCCTCATTTCCAAATTCCTTTTCACCTCTGCCCTGATATAAACCACAATCAAGCAAAACAGTCTTTCCATTTATGTGTAAAATGTGACATGAACCTGTAACAGTTTTTGCCGCTCCATAGAATTGAATATTCATAATAATCCCCCTCTTCATCATGTGAATAACTGCTTTATACACTGGTAAGAGTCTCAGATTTACTTTTAAGGATAAGAGTGCGAAAGCATTACGTTAAATTTCGTCTAAAGCTTCAAAATATTCAGATATTTCTTTCTATTATAGCAGATAGGTGATAATATACCATCTATTATTATAAAATCTTGAAATATTTTTTTAAATGAGTATATTGCTATTGTATTTTATTACCATTAAATGTATTATTAAAGTATTGAGGGGTGATACTATTAATAAAATTCAATTCAATAATATGGAATTATTAAAGCAAATAGAATATATCAATAATAAAGTTATAGAAGGTTTTGAATTAACTAAAATCTGTGAAGTTATTGGAATGGGTAATGCAGCTATAAGAGACAGACCTATCGAAGAATATAGCTAATACTGACTAAATAAGAAACGTAAAAGCAGCCATTGGCTGCTTTTTTATATATAATTTAATTGTTTTAGTTTTGTAGATCTTTTATAGGTGTTAGTGGTGTATTGAAAAATTCAGTAAATTTTCAGCATGTACTACCTAACCTTCTATTTCTTCAGTAAGCTTTATTATCTCATCAATTATATTACCAATATGCTCTATAGTATCAAGCAGTGGCTTTTCTGTGGTTATATCTACTCCAGCCATTTTCGCAAGCTCTATCGGTGTTTTAGTTGAGCCTGCTTTAAGTACCTCTCTCCAGTCATCTATAGCTGGCTTACCTTCATTTAAAATCCTCTTGCTAACTTCTGTTGCTATGGTAAGTCCTGCACTATAAGTATAAGGATAAAGTCCCATGTAATAATGAGGCTGCCTCATCCAAGTAAGTTCCGCTCCATCAATTATTTTCACTTCGTCTCCCCAGAACTTTTCAAGTACACTTCTTTTTATTTCATTCAGCTTAGTAGCCTGAACGCTTCCGCCTTCATCAATTATATTGTATACTTCTCTTTGGTATGCTGCTTCTAAAAGGTGAGTCACAAAGTTATGATAATAGGTATTCCCTATCATTGAGGATAAAACCCATCTCTTAAATCTAGGATCATCATTATCTTTCATAAGATAATTTGCCATGAGCATTTCATTCATCGTAGATGGTGCTTCTACGAAATATGATGAGACCTCTGTATCAAATATATTTTGGCTTTCATTACATAAATTAAAGTGTCCTGCATGTCCAAGCTCATGAGCTAGTACAAATACCTCTGTCATTTTTTCAGCCCAAGAAATTAAAATGAACGAATGACTCCCATAAGGACTGTCACAAAATGCTCCTGTAGCTTTCCCCTTATTTTGTGCAAAGTCAATCCACCTTTCATCATAGGCTCTTTTAATCATAGAAAGGTAATCTTCACCTAGAATAGATAAGGCCCCCTCAATATATTTCTTAGACCCCTCCACAGTTATATTAGGCTCATAGCCTGGATCAACTGCAATCTTCAAATCCGCAAAGGTCATTTCCTCTAATTTATGTATCTTCTGAAGATGCTTCGCATACTTTCTCATATGTGGTGCTAACTTCTCCATAATTAGGTCTATCTGCCTGTTATATAGTTTTCTATCTACCTTTTGAGAGAATAGTAAACTGTCTATAACGGAATCAAACCCTCTAAGGGTTGCAATTGTTTTTTCCTTTTGAACTTGAGTTTGATAAGCTGATGCTACAGTATGCTGATATGCCCTTAATTTAGAAGAGAAAGCTTCAAAAGCAGCTCTACGTACCAATACATCATTTTCATATTCCCATTCATCTTCAAAAAGTCCAAAACTAAGTGGATGCTCCACTCCGTCTACAGTAAAGTTATCGAAATCCATATCCGCAAGCTTAGCTCGTTCATAAATGCTAAAAGGAGCTTCTAATGTTCCCGATAACGCAGCTAATACTCTTTCTACTTCTGGATGAAGTGCATGTACCTTATTTCTTTTTATATTATTTAAATAATTGCTATTTTCCTTTGACTCATTTATAGCATCCTCAATAATTCTTTCGTCTGCTTGTATAATCTCACTGTCTACAAAGCTTATTCTGCTGTTTATGTCAGATGCTATATTCATAAATTTCATAAATCTATCCTGATTTTCATCGTTAGTATGATCTACTGAAACTGAAAGCTCTGCGTAAGTTCCTGTAAGAGTCATAAGCTTAACTATCTCTCTCACTTTATCCAAACATTGATTTATATTACTTGCTGTATTCAGCTTTTCTTTATAACTTTTTTCCAACTTGAAAATAAGTCCTTGAAGTTCTTTTACAGCTAAATTATACTTATGCTCGGTTGCATAAATAGCAGATAAATCCCAAGTAAGTAATTTCTCTACATCTTTTCTAGCCTTCAAAATTTTACCCATTTTAAAGCCTCCTTTTATATAAGCTCTCGTATTATTTATATTCTACTACAGTAGATTTTTTACAATATCTATTCCTGCAATCATACTTCCTATTGAACTTCCTATGTTAGCCATAATAACTATTAACATTGTTCTTAAAAAGCGATTTTTATAAAACCCTTTAATGCTCAATATGTCCATTGGAATATTGATTACATCTTGTACAGTTGGTTTTCTTACAGTAGCTTCAGTAAGACCTGCAAACCAACCACAAGCCATAAAAGGGTTTAAAGAAGTAATAGGGGATGCAATAAACGCTGTAATAATGCTTAGTGGATGCCCTAGTGATATTGCTGTAAATAATGAAGCTATTAATCCATTCCACAATATCCATGCAGATAATTGATGCAATCCTGTTTGTATGTTTGTAATAAAACCATAAGAAACCAATCCTATGATACAGGCAGGAATAACCCAACCAAGAATTTTAGAAATTTGAGACTTAGGCGGTATTTCAGTAATACTTTCCATGTCTTGAGATTTAAATATTTCTTCCTTTACACCCTTAAGATGTGCAGCTCCTAAAATGGCAACAATCTTTTTTCCTGGTGCATTTTTAATTTTGTTTGCTAAATGTTGATCTCGTTCACTAATTAAAATCTCCCCTACTTTAGGAAACTGCTTACGCATATCAGCCATAGCTACTTCTAGTACATCTTCTTCCATAATTTTTTTCACCGCATCATCTGAAATCTGTTTATCATCATCGTCGCCATCCGCATCAGAAAATAACACTCCCAGCAGCAATTTACCCTTTTCCCAAAAACTTAACTTACGCCAAATACGTAAGAATGTAGTCTGTATACTACGATCTGCCAATATTAATTCTGCATTAATCTCTTTAGCACTTTCCATAGCTTGCAGAATCTCTTTCCCCGCTGTTGTGTCTAGTTTTTTAGCGATTTTTTTCTGATAGGAGCTAAGTACAAGATTTGCTAAAAGAAATCCTACTTTTTTCGTCTTGATAACTTGGATAATATCTGTATTTTCCCATGCTTTAGGATTTTGGATACTTTGATAACGTGCATCATCCAGCTCAATGCAAACACTATCAGGATTTTCTTCACTAACAACCTTTTTCACAAGTTCAGCACTTTCTTTCAAAACATGAGCTGTACCAACTAAAATAATTTCTTTTTCTTGATATTTTAATACTATAATATTATCCTTCACTAAGCTTCATCCCCTTATTCTGCTATAAATTCAAACTTGAAATACAATACAATTATATTATAACCTTTCTTTTCTAAATTTCTATAAAAACAACCAATTTATTCTGTTTTAAGCATAATAAAGCGATCCAACAGTATATGTTTTAAGGGATTCCCATGTTTGGAAATCCCTTTTACTGTTTTTCTAAATTATAACTTGAATACAATGTTTTATAATTTTCCCTCAACATAAACCATCTTTTTTGTTATTCTCACAGCAGATCCTTCACTAAAACGCATTAAAAATGATGCTATATAAGCCTTACAACTATTCTATGGAATATATCCACAGCATCTTCAAAATTAAGGGAGGCATCTTTTATGTGATGGTATACTTCTCTATATTTTATTGCATTCATTGGATCACTTGTTTTAAATATAATGGTCATTCCATCTCTATAAAGCCTCTCTACATCAGTATGAGTAGCTCTCATTTTAATTATATTTTCTTGTGACTCAATTGGATTATTTTTCAGGATATTTATTGATTCTAAAAGAAAATCCGTACCTTCTTTTAGTTTACCAACCATAAAGGTTATAGTATCATCTGGTGCTACCTCAAAAGTTTCCATGGACAATAGTGTTGACATAGTATATTTTATAATCTTATCCATTGCAATAGAAAAAGTATAAATATCTGTCCTATCAAATGGAGTAGTGAAAGCTTCTATTAATTTGCTTTCCATAATCATTCTAGCTTCATCAGCCTCTTTAACATACAAAATCAACTTTTGCTTTTCTCCATCAGAGTCACTACTCAACCATTTATGTAGCATATCTACCCCAAAAGCATTTATTTCTGCTTGTTTAATTAACATTTCATAAAAATCATATTTATCCGGGAAAAACCTATCCATTAAACTTCCTTTGTCCATATTCTACCTCCAGTATATTATTTAGAAATTAAATTTACTCCTTATAAATCTTTTGTTAGTATTAATTTATGTAGTTCAGCTTTATCACGCTTATGAACAAAGTGATTATCTGAAGCCTCAAATAAGCTAGTACATCCTAATAACTCTTGTTTTGTACTTGGTAGTGATTCTATATTTTTAGTTATAGGTGCTAATTCAAGCGTAGAATCAGTGGAACCTTCTACCTTATACACTCTATACATTGTGAGTTTTTGTTTACTAAACATGTGCTTGACCTCTACTGTTTCCTCTTTATATATATAATCACCTATAAATATATCATCCACATATAACATAGTCTGAGCATTGTCTTTGTATGAATGTGATAATACTTTCTCACTCTGCATATACTCATACACACACTGAAAAATATTATTCTCATAAAATTCTTTTGAAATAAGTCTTAAAGTCTCATTAGCATCATCTACATTTATTTTATGGTTAGAAAATTCTTCTGTTAATTTAGTTAACTGCATTAACGCTTCCTTTGATTTATATGCCATTTTAATAACCTCCCTTCCAGTACATAATCGTTTTAAACTAGATATATTTAAAGGGATTTATCTTTTTAGAAATCCCTTTTACTCTTATATATATTTATATGCTTATGTCAACTTTTTTACTTCTGTCTACTAATAAATACCCGTCGAGCTTTTCTTAAATTCTTCTGCTTATTATAACACATTCAATAAAAAACTCTACCCTCTTGCTAAAGCAAAATAGCCCTCTGCCTTTATATTAAAAAAGTTCTATGCTTTGTATACCTGTTGACATAGCCATTTTTCTTAAACTCTTATTATACATTACAGAAGATTTCAAATTTTTGAGAATAATATTTCTTCTAATTCCACCACATGCCCTAGCATATCTTAATTGAAAACCGTCTATACCCTGCTTTAGTGCCTGCGCCGCATCACTAGCACTTTGAAATGCATAACTAAATCCCTCTGCTGAACTTGGACTTATCCAACCTGCTGCTTCACCTATAAATGTAACTCTATCCTTTCCAGTGCAAGTATCTTTTATACTTTGTGGACGGAGTATAAATGCCCCTTCTCTTTTCGTCCTTTTACCAAAAATAAATCCATAATTTTTCAACTTGCTCTTGAGCAATTCAAATTTCTGTACTGGATCATCTTCTATAGAAAGTGCCGCACCTATAATAAGACTATTTCCCTTAGGAATTGCCCAGGAATAGAAATCTGTTATTTCCGGATCAAAAATCGCTGAAAAATATGGCAGTGTTTCTTCAACTTCAAACCATTCTTGAATAGATATATATTTTTTTAAATTCCCTTGTAAGGGAAATTCCTGTCTACGAACAAGTGAATTTGCTCCATCTGCACCTATTATAAGTTTTACATTTTCATTATATTCCTTACCGTTATGTAGAAAATTTATTTTGTAAAAATCTTTTTTTTTAATATAATTTTTAAAATAGCAGCCACATCTTAAATCAACTTGATGTGGAATAATTGAAACAAGCCACCTATCAAATTTTTCTCTATCTATGTTCAAATAAAATCTCTGGTAATATTTTTCAATCTTATTGTATAGATCAATAGTTCTTACTGCAAAAATCTGTGGATCTACCAGTACATCCTTGGGCAATCCCAATCCTAATTTCGCAAGAATTTTCTGTGCATCTGGAGCCAAAAGTCCTCCACAACATTTCACTGTAGATGTTAAATCTGCTGGCTTACTCAATTCTCTTTTATCTAAAAGTAGTACTTTATAATTTTTACCAACAAGCCTTGCAAGTGTTGCTCCCGCTGGACCTGACCCTATAATTGCAATATCATACATAGTCATTTACCTCTCATTATCTATATTTAATCATTAATTATAGCATATCATATCATTTATCGTTTATCAATATATTTATTATGTTTATCAATAAATATAATTGCCAGTAGTTTCTCTACGGATGTGACTATTTCTCCATAACTACGTTTTTCCCAGACTCTCCTATTTCTATCACAGTACCTACAGTTTTAGACCCTCCTATACGGTACTTAAGTAGCTTTCCCACCCTATATACTGGAACTATTAAGAATATATAATAAATAAAAAGGGAAATATAGAATTTGTAGAATAATAAGTTAAAATAAATTTAGTATTATTCTTTATATGGTGAAATATCGAGTAAAGTAGAGCAAAATGGAGATTGTTCGGTATAAATATTTATAATTTGGTTATACTGGGCTTATATGGACTTATATGGTATAATAATAACATGTTTCAAAAAATACCCCTGAATTTATAGCTATAAATGGTATTTCTTATAATACGTATTTAACTTTTAATAACATCTTGGGGGAAAAGAAAATATAAAAAATAAATATAAATTAGGAGGATAAAGAATGAATATATGTATTTTAGGTGGTGGAAATATAGGTACACTTTTAATGGGAGACATCGGAAGAAGCGAGGATATTTCTGTTCGATTATTTACTTCCAGACCAGATGAGTGGAACCATATTATTGAGGTTTGTGATAATGATGGTACAATTAAACACACAGGAAGGGTAGATGTGATATCTAGTAACCCGGAGGAAGTAATAAGTGATGCTGACATCATTATATCCACGCTTCCATCTAATATATTTAGCAAAACGATTCAAATAATAAAGCCTTTTTTTAAAAAAGGAGCTTGGATTGGCATGATGCCCGGTAATGGTGGTGGAGAATTCTATTGCAGTGAACTTATTGAAAACGGATGTACAATATTCGGTTTCCAGAGGGTTCATGGTATTGCTAGATTAAAGGAGTACGGAAAATCTGTGTATGACTTGGGAAAGAAAGAAGAACTTTTTATAGGCGCCATTCCTGCTCGTAATACATCAGAAGTATGCAAGGCATTGGAGCACATACTTAACACTAAGTGCAATCCACTAGAAAATTTTCTACAAGTTTCGCTTACACCAGGCAATCCAATTCTTCATACTGCAAGACTTTATGGAATCTTTCACCATTATAAAGAAGGAGTATATTATGAAAATATGATACAATTTTATAATGAGTGGACGGATGAATGTTCACAAATGTTACTAGCTACTGATGAAGAGGTACAGAATTTGTGTCTTAAGTTAGGGACTATTGATATGAATAAAGTTGGTTTTGTAAAGAAGTATTTTGGAGCAGATTCCGCACATGAAATGACTGCGCAAATTAGCAATAAGCCTGCGCTTAAGAATGTACTGTCTCCACTTATAAAAACAGAAAATGGGTATATTCCAGATTTTAATTCAAGATACTTTCAAGAGGATTTTTCATATGGACTATGCATTATTAAGAGTTTTTGCGAATTGGCCGAAGTCAAAACTCCAATTATTGATAAAATTCTTATGTGGTTTGAAACCTTTTTCGGGGTTGAATATTATGTAGATGGTAGATTTGTAGGAAAAGATTTAAAAGATCTTCCGCTTCCACAAAATTTCGGGATAAAATCAATAGAAGATGTGTTTGCATATTACAAGTAAATTGTGATTATCAATCAAAAAATCAGCCACAAGATAGTATTTTCCATTTTAAATGTGTTGTAAATCAAAAATGGAACTACTATTTTGTGGCTGTTATGACGTACTATTTAAATATTCTTCATTAAACTTTTAATTAATGTTCACAGATATATCCAAAATTATATGTTCCTACGAATTATTTCATCAATCTCATTCTAACTTGTTTTGAGTAAAAAAATAAGAACTTTATCATTAAGCTCTATTTGACAAATTTCAAATATTATAATAAAATATTATTTGAAACTTTAAGGAGGAATAAAATGGATTTTAAGGAATTTTCAACTTGGATTGAAGAAAATGGATTTACTTTTGAACTTGAAGCGTGGGGCGGATGTGCTGTTGACTTAATTACTATTTGTAAAAATGGCAAAGAAGTATCTTCAGCAGGCTACTGTCAAAATATAAACTATGATGAAATAGTGGAAACTTTAATTAATTTAAAATAATAGTTTGTTATTAATATTAATATAAATATCCAGTATTACATATGCTGTAGCCCTTTTATCCATTTGTATGTCTTGTGGGTGTAAAATAAAAGAGAACCATCATTTCTGACGATTCTCTTTTATTTTAATTATTATTTATAAGTTCTTTTCGTAAGACTCAACCATTTTTTTAACCATTTGTCCGCCTACAGATCCATTCTCTCTTGAAGTTAAATCTCCATTGTATCCTTCTGAAAGATTAACTCCTACTTCTTTAGCAGCTTCCATTTTGAATTTGTTTAAACCTGCTTTTGCTTGTGGAACTAATGTTTTCTTTGACATATTAATTACCTCCTCTTTATTTAATAATGATTTTCATTTGCACTATTATTTTGTGCAATATTATAAAGAATATTCGAAGTAATTTATGGTTGATTTAATATAATAAAATAAATATGGATTATTATGTTAAAATTATGATAATATACTTTATTTCTTACAATAATATAAGATTAAAATAAAATCAATATTGCAAACTTGTAAGCAATACTATTAACCTAAAAAAAGGACCCCACTGGAGCCCCTATACATATTTTCTCATGTGCATTAATGCATTTTTTTCCACTCTAGATACCTGTGCTTGGGATATACCTATTTCATCAGCTACTTCCATTTGAGTTTTTCCATCGAAGAACCTCAAATTCAGGATTAACTTTTCTCTATCTTTTAGTTTTTCCATTCCATCTTTTATAGATATGTTTTCAAGCCAATTATCATCTAAATTTTTAGTGTCACCTATTTGATCCATTACATAAGTTTCATCTCCACCATCATGATAAATCGGTTGAAATAAAGATACAGGATCTTGTATAGCAGCTAAAGCAAGTACAACGTCTTCTCGAGACAATTCTAATTCTTTTGCTATTTGAGTTACACTTGGTTCTTTATTATCTTCATTTACCAACCTCTCCCTAACTTGCAATGCTTTATATGCGATATCTCTTAATGACCTGCTAACTCTAATAGAATTATTATCCCTTAAATATCTTCTGATTTCCCCAATAATCATAGGAATTGCATATGTTGAAAACCTTAAGTTTAAACTTAAATCAAAATTATCAATGGATTTCATTAAACCAATACAACCCACTTGAAATAGATCATCAACATCTGCACCTCTATTATTGAAACGCTTTATCACACTTAAAACCAACCTTAGGTTTCCTTGAATAAATTCTTCTCTACACTCATACTCTCCATTTTGTATCCTATATAGTAGCTCTTTCATTTGTTTTTCTTTTAATTTCGGTAATTTTGAAGTATTTACCCCACATATCTCTACTTTATTAAACATCATAAGTTTATCATTCCTTTCAGAATTAACTACATTAGAATTATGTCCTTATGATTTGTTTATTATACTAGAGACAACCTTAGATTTTTTAGCGATTAAATATGACATTCAGAATCAGTCACTAAGCAGGAATTGTATTAAAAATATAATTTTGAGGGAATAATATTTATAGGTATATTAAAAATAAGGTGGGGTTAAAATGAATGATATTATTAAAAATATTGATGTAATAGAAAAGAACTTAAAATATATGACTGAAAATCATAGCGAAATTTATGATGCCTATTCGAATTATGGTAAGTTAATTCATGAAAAAGGCGGTCCTTTAGATGAGAAAACTCGTTGGCTTATTAAAATAGCTCTATCCACAGATAGCCAATATGAATATGCCTTAAGAACCCATATTTTAAAAGCCCTAAAAAGTGGATGCACAAAAGAAGAAATTGAACATGCAATGCTTCTAGTAGCACCAACCTCAGGCTTTCCTAAAATGATGAAGGGAATTCTAATATTAAGAGATGTTACTAACAAAAAAGAATAACCGGCTTGACTTGATTTCATTAACTAAAAAGAGGATTTACAGAACTTTTATTGAATTTACTAATATATGAATAGCTTGCTAGATTCAAAATAGTAATGTACGGAATGGAGGAACAATATTATGATCATTTCTAATAAAAATCAGATTAGTGAAATGCAACTTCAAGGGGAAGGTATAAAAGATGCATTTAAAAAGGTCCTTATTTCACCCAAAGAAGGTTGGGACGGAAATGTAATGAGAGTTTTCAAACTGAAAAGTGGTGGAAATACACCAAAGCATGAACATCCATGGTTTCATGTTAATTATATATTAAAAGGAAAAGGAAAACTGTATCTTGATGGAACAACTTATGAAATAGAAGAAGGTTCTTTTGCTTATGTTCCTGCAGGCAAAATTCATCAATTTGTTAACAACAGTAATGATGAGTTAGAATTTATTTGTATTGTTCCAGAAGAAGGAGAAAAATAGTAATACTATTAGAAGTGTATAAGTAAAGTTGTTAGTCTTATGCTTTTACTATTGTATTATATTTTACCATTTTAATATAAATATTCTACAATACCCACTAATATATAATTGACAAATTCGCGTATAATACAAAAGTAGCTGTTGCTTCAATCAACAGCTACTTTCCCAATTTCAAGTAAAAGATAGTTTATAACATAGACTGCTAAACTAAAAAATCCGAATAAAAGTGTAAATTTAAAGGCCTTTAAATTAACGCTACTTTGTAATATTGTTATTATATTTGTAGGATGTAGAATTATATCCCAGCTATTCCATCTATTAAATCTACCTATGAAAATAGCAAATCCAGTTAGTATATGAACAATTAAAACAAGTATCCAAGAAACCATACTATTATACTTCTTTATCAATGAATGTTGAATTATGTATAGCGAAATAAAACCAACTGCATAC
>NZ_JAENWL010000422.1 GCF_016650095.1 Clostridium sp.
TTAAAGGGGGCGATGTTATGAATAATAAAAAGATGATGCCTGCGTATTTTGCAGTAGCATTTGTATGGTTCACAACCCATTTTGGTGGAGGTTTTGCATCGGGTAGACAAGTTGTCGAGTATTATGTGGGATATGGGTGGTATGCTTCGTTCTTACCAATGGTTTCTCAAGCATTGAATGCAGTTATTTTTTACTATGCATGGAAATTTGGCGTGGAGAAGAAAAAATATGATTACAAAAGTTGGACATTAGAATTTTATAAACCTGTGGAAAAAATAATGTCTCCAGTATTCGAAATTATTTTTCAAGTAATTTTGATAACTGCTACAGCGGTTGCATTTGCAACTGGTGGAGCAACTGTTTCAGCTGCATTTGGAACAAGTTATATAGTTAACACTATTTTTATTGCCGCAGCAATGTTGCTTTTGACTATATTTGGTGCTTCCTTAGTAAGGAAGGCAGCGGGGGTTATAGCAATTACTATTATACTTGGCATGATTATAGTATATGTACCTAATATAATTGCGGCATGGGGTAAAATCTCTTCTAATATCGCAGGTCTAAAGTCTGGTGCAATACCTAATCAAGCTACTTTTGTGCAAGCTTTATGGAAAACAATAATTTATTCTGGTTTTCAGTCTTGTTGTCTTGGGGCATATTTAGCTCACTCAAGCGTTTTGAAAGATGCAAATGAAGCTAAAAAAGCTGCAACGTGGGGATTTGTAATAAATTCATTCGTACTTATGTTAACGACATTAGGTGTAATGGCTTTTTATCAAGACGGTATATTAAAAGAGGCAGTACCGGCATTATTTGTTGTTATGAATGGTGTGGGATCTTCTTGGATGACTCCTTTAATATCAATATTAGTAATTCTAGGAGCAGTATCTACTGGTGTAAACTTAATATATGGAACAACAAGTAGAATAGTTAATGTCTTATCTAGAAATGATACTGATGTTGTGAAAAAAGAAAAACAAACTAAAAGAAGTGCGATCGTTTCTTTCGTATATGTATTACTTACATGGTGTATTGCCCAGTTCGGACTTATACCACTTATTGCAAAGGGATATGGAACATTAGGCTATATTGCAGTATTTGTTATCATAATACCATTGCTTATAAAAGGTATTATAGGATGGAAACCAGTAGAAAAAGATGAGGAAGTGGCAATATAATAAACTAATTGGAGGTTAATATGAAAGCCGAATTGATAAATGATTTAACTAAAATAGTAGGAGAAGATTGGGTTGTTTCGGAGTTATCAAAAATGCAGAGCTATCTATATGATGAAACTGAACTAAAAATGAGACCGGTAGCCTCAGAAGACTGTGTAGTAATTAAACCTTCTACACCGGAAGAGGTATCAGCGATAATAAAATTGGCAAATAAATATCTAGTTCCAGTTGTACCAAGAGGTGGAGGGACAGGATTATGTGGTGGTTCTGTACCGACGCAAACAAGTATAATTTTATCTCTTGAAAGATTAAATAACATTGTAGAACTTGACGATAAGAACTTAATGATAACAGTTGAAGCAGGTGCAACTTTAGAGAAAATGCTGGAAGAACTTAAAAAGTATGATAAATTATTCTTCCCTATACATCCTGGTGACGAAGGAGCACAGATAGGTGGAATGGTTGTTGAAAATGCCGGCGGAGTAAGCGCTGTAAAACATGGTATAATGAGAAATCATATTAAAGGGTTAGAAGTAGTATTACCAACCGGTGAATTAGTTCAGTTAGGCGGAAAACTTCTAAAAAACAATATGGGTTATGATTTGCTTCACATGATGATTGGTAGTGAAGGAACACTCGGAATTGTAACAAAAGCTACACTTAGATTATACGCAAAGAATCCTAATATTGGTACATTATTAATATCATTTAATAGTGCAGAAGAGGCAGCGAGTGTAGTCCCTAAAATATTGCAGGAAGGAATAACTCCTCTAGCAATAGAATATATGGATAGAGAAGTGGCGCTAGAAGCTGCAAAACATATGGGACTTAAATATCCTGCAAACAAAGGAACAGCTGATTTGATGTTTATATTGGATGAAGCAAGTGAAGATGAACTTTATCAAAAATGCGAAAGAATTGTAGGTATGTGCGAAGAAAATGGTGCTGTTGACAGTTTAATAGCAGAAACAGCTAAAGACCAGAAAACTTTAATGGAGATAAGAAGTAATGTTTATACAGCTTATAAAAAAGATGTTGCTGATGCTCTTGATATGGCTGTTCCACCTGGATCAGTACCTGAATTTTTGAAAGATATAATTAATATTGCAAAGAAATATAATACTACATCTCCCGCTGTGGGGCATATAGCTGATGGTAACATGCATAATTTCATAATGTTTGATAATGGAAAGATGCCAGATTACTTAGATGATATAAGGAATGAAATGTATAACGCTGCCATAAGCTATGGGGGAACAGTAACTGCAGAACATGGCACGGGAAAAACTAGGAAAAAATATATGTCTCAACAATACACACAACGTGAAATAGAGATTATGCAGAATATTAAAAAATCCTTTGATCCAAACGGAATTTTGAATCCTGGAACAATAGTAGATTAAAAATACGAACGTCCAGGCAAGCAAATGTAAGAGTAGAAAAGTTGTACCTAGATAAGAGTTAGAATAAATAGAAATTGAAA
>NZ_JAENWL010000142.1 GCF_016650095.1 Clostridium sp.
AATGTTGAAACATTTGCTAATATAGTTCCTATTATATTAAAGGGAGCTGAGTGGTTTAGCAACATAGGCACAGAGAAAAGTAAGGGTACAAAGGTATTTGCATTAGGAGGAAAAATTACAAACACTGGTCTTATAGAAATTCCTATGGGAACTACGCTTCGAGAAACAATCTTTGAAATAGGTGGCGGAATACCAAATGCAAAGAACTTCAAAGCGGTTCAAACGGGAGGACCTTCAGGTGGATGTATTCCAGAGAGTGAACTTGATACTCCAATTGGATATGATAACTTAGTTGCTCTTGGCTCTATGATGGGATCCGGTGGCATGATAGTTTTAGATGAAGATAATTGTATGGTGGACGTAGCTAGATTTTTCCTTGATTTTACAAAGGATGAGTCCTGTGGTAAGTGCACTCCATGCAGAATTGGAACCAAAAGATTACTTGAAATGCTTGAAAATATAACAAAAGGAAATGGCGAAATGGAGGATATAGATAAACTTGAACATTTAGCCATGGGAATAAAAAAAGTTGCACTATGTGGACTTGGCCAGACGGCACCTAATCCAGTACTTTCTACTATTCATCATTTTAGAGAGGAATATATTGCTCATGTAAGAGATAAGAAATGTCCAGCTAAAGTTTGTAGGTCTCTAATTCAATATGTGATTTTAGAGGACAAGTGTAAAGGCTGTGGATTATGTACTCGTAATTGTAATGTAGGGGCTATAAGTGGCAAGCTACAAGAAGTTCATGTAATTGATCAGGATGTATGTTTGAAATGTGGAATGTGCATAAGCATATGTAGATTCAAAGCTATTGTTAAAATATAATATTAGGAGGTGAAAAAAGTGGAAATGGTAAACTTGATTATAGATGGAATAAGTGTAGAAGTTCCAAAAGGAACCACGGTACTCGAGGCATCAAAGTTTTCTGGGGCTAAAATACCTACATTATGTTTTTTAAAAGAAGTGAATGAGGTAGCTGATTGTAGAATGTGTGTGGTACAAGTAGGAAAAAAATTACTTGCATCTTGTACACTTCCAGCTGAGAATGGAATGGAAATAAAAACTAACACTGCTGAAGTGAGAGAAGCAAGGAAAATGGTAGTTGAGTTATTATTATCTAACCATAAAAGAGAATGTACTACTTGTATAAGAAGTGAGAATTGCGATTTACAAACAGTAGCAAAGGAATTAAATATAAGAGATATAAGATATAGTGGAGAAAAAAGCGGTGAAAATTTGGACGATTCTTCCAGCTCTGTTGTGAGGGACCCTGAAAAGTGCATTCTTTGTGGGAGATGTATTTCAACCTGCGGAAACATTCAAACTGTCCATGCAATAAATTTTTCCAATAGAGGATTTGACACTAAGGTTACCACTAGTTATGAGAGGCCTTTAGGTGAATCACTATGCATAAATTGCGGTCAATGTATTTTAGCATGCCCTGTAGGAGCCTTACATGAAAAGGAAAGTATAAAACCTGTTTGGAAGGCTTTAGAAAATCCGAATAAGTATGTGGTAGTTCAAACAGCACCAGCAGTAAGAGTAGCGATGGGCGAAGAATTTGGTATGCCAATTGGAAGTCGCGTTACAGGTAAAATGACCTCAGCTTTAAGGAAATTAGGTTTTGATAAAGTCTTTGATACTGACTTTGCAGCAGATCTTACTATTATGGAAGAGGGAACTGAGCTATTAACTAGATTAGGTAATGGCGAAAATCTTCCACTAATGACATCCTGCTGTTCTGGATGGGTAAAATTCGTTGAACACAATTTTGCTGATTTAATTCCTAATTTATCAACTTGCAAATCGCCTAGTGAAATGGAAGGGGCACTAATTAAAAGTTATTTTGCAGAAAAGATTGGTGTTGACCCTAAGGATATTGTAGTTGTTTCAATTATGCCTTGTGTTGCTAAAAAGTTTGAAGGCGAAAGAGAAGAACTATCTAATAATGGTATGCAGGATGTAGATTATGTTCTAACTACTAGGGAACTCGCTCAAATGATAAAAGAGGCAAATATAGATTTTGTTAATATAAAGGATGAAGAGTTTGATGATCCTTTTGGAGAATCCACTGGAGCTTCAGTAATATTTGGAGCAACTGGAGGAGTCACAGAAGCTGCTTTAAGAACTGTATTTGAACTCTTAGCTGGAAAAGAACTAGAGCAAATAGAATTTTCAGCTGTTCGTGGTCTTACGGGTATTAAAGAAGCAACTATAGAATTACCTGATGGAAGAAATATAACTGCAGCTGTGGTTCATGGACTAGGTAATGCTAGAAAATTATTAGATTTAGTTAGAAGTGGTGAGAAGCATTATGATTTTATTGAAGCTATGGCATGCCCTGGTGGATGTGTAAATGGTGGAGGTCAACCAATAGTTAATTCACAAATAAAAGAAAAAATTAATGTTCCAGAGGAAAGAGCAAAAGCTATATATGATGAAGATAAAGATTTACCTATAAGGAAATCGCATAAAAACCCACAAATAACAAAAATATATGAGGAGTTTTTAGGGGAACCTAATGGTCATTTAAGCCATAAGTTATTGCATACTAAGTATACAATAAGAAATAAATTTTAAATATTTCTCTTTACTTTTTTATCATAATCGTACACACTTAATATAAAATTGATTATAAAGAATCAAGTTTAATTTGAAAACTTGATTCTTTTAATTATATGAAGTATTAAATTTACGAATAAATGACAAAATAGTAATACAAAAGGAGCGTTAATTATGGACCCAACAGCATTTAATATATTTGGATTAGACATTAAATGGTACGGAATTTTTATTGCAACAGGAATGATGGTTGGAATTATATTAGCTAGTTTTACTGCAAAATTAAAAAGTCTTGATTACGACGAGCTTTTAAATATTGTATTAATATCTTTTCCCATAGCTATTATTGGAGCTAGAACTTATTATGTAATATTTGAATTTGATCAATATAAGGATAATCTAATGCAAGTGTTCAATATTCGTCAAGGTGGGCTTGCTATACATGGTGGAATTATATTTGGTATGATAGCGGCATTAATATATACAAGGTATAAAAAAGAGAATCTCTTAAAATTTGCTGATGTGGCAGCACCATCTATAATTATTGGGCAGGCTATAGGCAGATGGGGAAATTTCTTTAACAGCGAGGCCCATGGAGGACCAGTTACGCAAGGGTTTATAAGCATATTTCCGGATTTTATACAAAAGGGAATGTTTATTGACGGCGTTTATTATCATCCAACTTTTCTCTATGAATCAATATGGAATGTGATAGTATGTTTATTATTGGTTTATTTATTAACAAAAACATATAAGGCAGGGACAGTGTTCTTTAGTTATATAGGATTATATTCTATAGGAAGATTCTTTATAGAAGGACTCAGAACTGATAGTTTAATGTTTGGAGATGTAAGAGTAGCACAACTAATAAGTCTTGCAGGAATTGCTTTATGGATTGCATTCCTTGTGATGAATTATAAGAAAAGAGATTTAGATTACTAATTCATATCTTATCTTATGAGGTATAATAATAATTTGTAAAATATGTTTTATAAACAAATAAATTCAAGAATAGTATATTATATCTATGTTTTGAAGAAGTTTAAAAAATATTTTAGTGAATAGCTATTGAAATTACTATTTATTAATAGTATACTTATTTATGTTGCACTAAATAGGTGTATGCAAATATTAAAGTACTTTATGGAGAGATGTCCGAGTGGTTTAAGGAGCATGCCTGGAAAGCGTGTGTAGAGGAAACTCTACCGAGGGTTCGAATCCCTCTTTTTCCGCCAGTTTATATTTCCGTACTAGCTGGGGAGTTAGCGGTGCCCTGTAACCTGCAACCCGCTACAGCAGGGGTGAATTCCTCGCCGAGGTTATAAACTGTGTGGTCTGACTTATATAAGTGGCGTTGATAATTGGGCCCCACGCAATGGAAATTCATGAACCCCGTGAGGTCCGGAAGGAAGCAGCGGTAAGTGAAACCTTCCATGTGCCGTGGATCAACCTGATTTGAGTTAACTGTATAGGTAACGCGCATAGTTTATACATCGAAGCGAGGTGTACGGTCTACATAAGAATTATAAGATGCCTAATATGGCATCTTTTTTTATTAGTTTGTATTTTTTTATAAATACAAACTAATACTTTACTTTAAATGATATAATTATTTAAAGTAAAATATATGAATTTTAATAATTGATGTTTAATAATTGAGTTTTCAAATCCATAAGGTTTTGTAAAAAAACCATGACTTATAGGAGGTGAAATTTATGGCATATACGGCTTTATATAGAGAATGGAGACCAAAAACTTTTCAAGATGTAGTAGGGCAAGAACATGTGACTATAACTTTAAAAAACCAAATAAATAGCCAGCGTATAGCTCACGCATATCTCTTATGTGGTACAAGAGGAACAGGGAAAACTTCAACAGCTAAGATATTAGCTAAAGCGGTTAATTGTCTGAATTCTGATAATGGAGAGCCATGCAATGAATGTGAAATGTGTAAGAAGATAAATTCAGGGACGGCAATAGATGTCACTGAGCTAGATGCAGCATCACATAATGGGGTAGATAACATCCGAGATATAATTGAAGATGTTGCATATCCACCACAGGAAGCTAGATATAAAGTCTATATTATAGATGAGGTACATATGTTATCAATAGGAGCAGTTAATGCTTTCTTAAAAACACTAGAGGAACCACCAAGTCACATAATATTTATACTAGCCACAACCGATCCTCAAAAACTGCCAATAACTATACTATCTAGATGTCAAAGATTCGATTTTAAAAGAATAAAAAGTGTAGAAATATTTGAAAGGCTTCGAAAAATAGTTACGGAGCAAGGAATTTCTGTAGATGATAATAGTTTAAAATTAATATCAAGAATTTCTGATGGAGCTATGAGAGATGCTTTAAGTATTTTAGATCAAGCTATATCAATGAATGATGGTGCGATAGAGTATGATAATGTTATAGATATGTTGGGTCTTGTAACATCTGAGAGTCTTACAAAACTTTCAGACAGTGTAATAGATCGAAATATTGAAGGGGCAATAAAGGGTATAAATGAAATAGTTTCTAGTGGTAAAGATATATATGTATTTATAAAAGATATGACCACTCACATGAGAAATCTTTTGATGGCTAAAGTAAGTGAAAATGTAGAAGATATTTTAGATATGTCAAGGGAGAATATAGATATTTTAAAAAAGCAATCATCTAAAATTAGAGTAGAAGAAATTATGAGGAATATAAAGATACTTCAAGATGCAGAAGAGAAAGCTAAATGGAGTAAGCAAAATAGAATTTATTTGGAACTTGCAGTTATTAAAATGTGCAAAATTGAATATGATACTTCAAAAGAAGTATTATTATCTAGAATAAACAAATTAGAAGAAATAATAAAGCAAGGAAAGATAACTGTAGCATGTGAAAGTATAACACCTAGAATTTCTGAAAAGAATGATTCAAAAACAGAAAAAAAGCCAAAGAAAAAAACAGAAATAAGACCAATACAAGAGCATAATGCTGATTCTAAATTAACGGTAGATATTGTGAAAAAGTCTTTTAAAGATATTTTAGATATGTTTAAAGCTAGACGACATATGGTTATATATGCTTCTTTATTGACAGGGGAGGTTGTGTCCTGCAGTGGAGGTATAATAGAGCTAGGTTACGAAAAGCAATATGCATTTAATAAAGTTAGACTTGAGAAAGAGGAAAATAGAAATTTAATAGAAGAAATATTTTCTGAATCACTAAAAGAACCGGTGAAAATAAAATATACCATAGAAACTGAGGAAAAGCGGGCTAAATTACCTGAAGATATATTAATAGAGACATTTGGAGAAGACCTTGTGGAAATACTAGATGAATAGGATTACGATAATAGACTAATAAATGCAGATTACTTAAAAGAAAGTTTATTTTACTGGAAATTATTATAGGTATTAGTATATAATAATAAAGAAAAGTTATAATTGATTAGCATTATATATCCTTTTAGATTATAACTACTGAAATTAAATTCTACTTGTTATGAATCTAAAGGAGATAAATATAATAATATTAAAAAAAAATAAAGAATAAATAGGAGGTAACTATTATGGCAAAAGGTGGATTTCCAGGTATGGGTGGAAATATGAATAGTTTAATGAAGCAAGCTCAAAAATTTCAAAAGGAAATGGAAGAGATGCAAAAGGATTTAGGAGACAAGAAATATGAAGCATCTGTTGGTGGTGGAGCAGTAACTGTGATAGCTAATGGAAAGAGACAACTTATTGAAGTAAAGATAAAACCTGAAGTAGTTGATACAGATGATGTTGAAATGCTTGAAGATTTAATTATGAGTGCATGTAATGAAGCGCTAAAGAAAGCAGAAGATGAAACAAGTAGTGAAATGGGTAAATTAACAGGCGGAATGAACATGCCAGGAATGTTTTAATAAACAGTAGTATAAAAACTAGATTGTTATGAGGTGACTAGATTGGATTTTTATCCAGTAGCAATAGAAAAACTTATAGAAGAATTTGCTAAACTACCCGGTATAGGCAAAAAAACAGCTCAGAGGTTAGCGCTATTTGTGCTAAATCTTCCTAAGGAAGAAGTGGAAGAGTTTGCGGGAGCTCTAGTTCAAGCTAGAGGGACTATAAAATATTGTTCTATATGCGGAAGCTTTACAGATACAGACCCTTGCTCAATTTGTTCTAACCCAAATCGTGATAAGAGTATTATATGTGTAATTGAAAGCCCAAAGGATATTATAACAATGGAAAGAGTAAGAGAATTTAATGGGGTTTATCACGTTCTTCATGGAACAATATCTCCGATGGCAGGAAGAGGTCCTGAAGATATAAAATTAAGAGAACTCATAAGAAGGATTAACGGGGAAGTTAGTGAAGTAATAGTAGCAACTAATCCTAACATAGAGGGAGAAGCTACAGCTATGTATATATCTAAAATATTGAAACCACTAGGAGCAAAAGTCACAAGAATAGCGCACGGCATCCCGGTGGGTGGAGATTTAGAATATATAGATGAAGTAACACTTTCTAAAGCTTTAGAAGGAAGAAAAGAAATATAGAATATTACTCCTGTTTTATGTCAAGAATTTAGGAAAGATATAAAATGGGAGGTTTTTTTATTATGAATAGAAAAAAAATAATTGAATTATTGTTTTTAACTACAAAATATACAGAGGAACAAAAGGATATTATTATGCAATTTGAAGAAGCTAAACTCGAGTGGGAAAGCGCAAAAAATTACTTTGGGGCAGCGGATGATCCTAGACTTGTAGATTATGCGATTTATAGGGAAAATCAAGCTAAAGCTAAATATATATTTTTTTTATTAGAAGCTAGAAGAATAGGCGTAACTATTGATGCTAGTTATATGATAGAAGAGCTTGATGCTATAAATCGATAAAAATATATATTTAATGGAATTGATAATATATTGAGAAACTGTGAAATATATTATTAATAGAACATAATGATTTAAGAAGTTAAAATCTAAGATTAAAGTAGGGGGACTTATATATGGAGGTTGCATTATATTTTTTGATCGCTATAGTGGCTATGGTAATCGTGGTCAAGCTATTTTCTTGGCCGCTAAAAATATTAGGTAAATTAATATTGAACGGAGTGTTTGGAGTCTTACTTTTACTAATTGTTAACTTTTTAGGACAGTATGTAGGAGTAACTATGCCTATAAATGCTGCAAGAGCGCTTATTGCAGGATTTTTCGGAGTACCAGGGGTAATATTTTTAATAATTTTTGATAAACTAATGTAAAAGTATTTTAGTGATGATTGTTTACATTAGTAGAGGGGGGGCATATTCAAATGAAGAACTGGCAGTAAGCTAGTCTATTTATTTGAATGTGCCTCATATTTTTCGTCTTTTATAAATAAAAGATTTAGTAATAGTATATTTGCAGGTTATTAAGGATAATACTTAGAGTATATGGTAAAGACTAAAATTATTATATGCAGTATTTGTTAGGTGGTAGTGTGAATTTGAGAAATAACTGTCCTGGTGTATCAATATAAGGTATGTAGAGATAAAGTTTAAAAATCCAAGAATAGGTCACCTAGTTTATTTTAATTAGTTTAGACTAAACTATATGAGAGATATTCTATGATAGAATACTACATGTCGCTGATGACAAGTAACGACATGCGAAAAGTAAGTTATCAAGTTTTGCTGTAGTTATTAAAAAACATTCGAAAATTTGTTGACAACTTGTAAGTTTAATAGTAAAATAGTAGAAGTCGTCACATGATGACTTAGC
>NZ_JAENWL010000211.1 GCF_016650095.1 Clostridium sp.
GGGTTCCTTCGTTCCCCTCTAGCACCTCCGAGGTCCAGAAAATTATTAACAAAACAACTGCATTAAAAATAATTGAAGTGTTTTGTTAAATTGATATTTAAAAAATTGTAGGATGGTTAAAGTGGATGAGTCCAGTTACTGAGTGGTGAAATGGCTAATAGTCCTGTCCACTTGCCATGAAAAATGGACTTGTTTGTATATCTTTCGCAGTATTCGAATTTCTCGACTGCAAGTATGGTTCTTAAATGAAATTTGAAATTTTCCTATTGCTTCTGTTACAGCTATGTTCTTCATACCCCTGGTTCAAGGAAATCTTCTATTCTAAAGGAATCAACAAGAGCATATATGGTGCTGATGGCATTAAGGTCAATACCTGTAACTTTTACAATTTGATTGATTCTATAAGTTACTGAATTTCTGTGTAAAAATAAGGATTCTGATGTAGTTTTAAGGTTTTTATTTGAATTAAGAAAGGTTTTTAAAGTTATATAAAGTTCAGTTTTATTAGACTTATCGTATTCCTTTAACATCTGTAGTGCAGGATGGCAATAATTTTGAAGAGATATTTTACTCGTATAATGAAATAAAAGATCATAAAAAGAGTAATCAGTATAATCCAGAACTTTATTGGTTATTCCAAAGTTTTGAGCCTGCTTAATTGATGCAATAGCCTGAGTAAAGTACTTTTTGAAGTCAAGAATATTCCTAAATGTCCAACTAAGTCCTATATTGAGATTTTCGGTAGAAACCAACTCAGACAGCTTTTCTCGTTGTTTCGAAGAAACTGATGGCACTAATATACCGATATAGTTCTTATATTGCACAGGATATCCTTTTGGGAAAATTTTCCTCAGCTTCACTCCAACAGTTTGCTTTAGATATCTATTTTCAACACGCCTTATAAATCTTGCAACAACAATCGTCATTTCCTTTGGGAATTCTGCTTTTGACATAGTCAAAAGATCAAAGGTATCCGAAAGCTCATCTCCACTAAGAAGATGATACAGAATATTGCTATAGAAGGATTTGTATATTTCATCACCCGATCCGCTGTTTAATGTATCAAATAAAATTCTTCCGATTTGAGGGAGCTGTTTAAAATGAGAAGGATTGATGGGCGAGTGATGAGCAATCATTATCAGGGCGCCGATAATGTGACCTTTCTGAGATATACGGGCTACTAGCTTTGGCTGTTTATCTCCTTTTAAAGTTATAATTCTTGACTCTTTTCCACTTTTACTCCACTCCTGCATATCCTTATTAGAACGAACTTTTTTTATAAATTCATTGGAATAATCACCATGTTCTATGTTATCTGCCCATAGAGGATCCATAATATCAAAAACCGTGGAATGTGCTATTACCTTCATATTTGAGTCTCCAAGTATCAGTGCATTTCCAATAAGCGAAGCTGCAGTGTTAATAATGGAAAGAATATTCTTTCCTTGGAGCGATGCTTGTGTAATTTTAAACAAAGCTGCCTCAGACTTCAGGTCTTCATATAGTAAATCTTTAGCTACTTGATACACTCTCTGAGTGTCCTTTGGGTCTATTATTCCCCAGTAACTTCCCTCAGGTAACATGTCTTCAAGTGAGATATTATTAATAGTCAGTAGCATTATGCTGCGATTAGGAAGAACTTCCACTTGGGCTAAATTCCCAATGTAAAGGGTATGATCATTCCATGAAACAGGATTACTATCTAAAAAAACAACATCTAATATTGTTAAATAATTGACAGTGCAAGAGAATGAAATATCATATTTGCTCTGTATTAGCTTAATCATTTCTGAAAAATACATAAAACTCCTCCTCTAAAAATATGTATAAACCATATAGTACCTATGTTATCACTTATAAATAAAAAACTCAAAGATTATATTTAAAAAATAGAAAATTAAAAATAGTGCAAGATAAACAAAAATGATTGCATTTCATTGGTTAGTATAACCGTATTCATATAATAATTACTTTGATATGATAGTTGTATAAGAATAACAGGTAAAAGTACAATTTTAACCTGATAAAGGGAGGAGTAGGAGATATGATAACATCTTTTAATGTGTTTGTTCCATCAATTATGGGTAGTGGAGCATCATTGCAAACAGGTATCAAGGTAAGGAATTTGGGCTGTAAGAAAGTTTTAGTAGTATATGACAAAGGGCTTAAGGAGGTGGGAATTGCTGATACCATAGTAGAAAACATCCAGAATGCAGGTGTGGAGACAGTCATTTTTGATAAAGTTCTTCCTGACCCACCAGACACAATAATTGAGGAGGCAGCTGAAATTGCCATTTTGGAGAGAGTAGATGGCATAGTTGCCGTTGGTGGTGGTAGCTCCATGGATACAGCAAAAGGAATCAATGTACTGATAAATAATCCCCCTCCAATAATGCAGTATTTTGGAGTTCAAATAAATCTCAATAGTGGATTGCCTATGGTATTTATTCCTACAACAAGTGGAACTGGAAGTGAGGTAACCAATATGTGTGTTATATCCTGTACCTCTAGAGGCAACAAGGACAGTGTTATTAGTCAAGTTTGCGTTGGAACTCTTGCAATAATTGACCCTGATTTAACATTAGGTCTTCCTCCTAAAATGACAGCTGCAACAGGGGTTGATGCCCTGGCACATGCAGTTGAGTCCATGACTGGAGGGAACTCAAACCCATTGTCAGATGCATTGGCAATGCAAGCTATACGAGCAATAGTAAAATGGCTTCCAGTGGCATACAAGGATGGATTAAATCTTGAAGCAAGAGAGCATATGATTCTTGCTTCAATGTATGCAGGGATGGCATTTACCAATGGTCTTGTACATTTGGGACACTCAATAGGGCATACTCTGGGAGCTCACTTTCATATACCCCATGGACTGGCCTGCGCTGCTGCATTGCCTGAAGTTATAGAATATACTGCAAGGACCGAATTTAAGAAGGTTGAAATGATATGTGAATGTCTTGGAGTTCACGTCCCAGAGGAGGCTACAACTGAGGAAATAGGAAGCATGGCGAGAATTTCTCTAAGAAGTTTTCTTAAGTTAGTGGGAATACCCAATATGAAAGAATTAGGATTGCAATTGGAAGATGTTATGAAGGTAGCTCCACTGATAACAGCAGATGGAGGATTCGCTCTGATTCCATACAGAATTACAAATGAAAAAGTTGCATCAATGTTGAAATTTGCTTACGACGCGTAAAATAAAAGAAAAAATAATAAAGATATGGAGGCGAAGATTATGTGGTCAAAATTAACTGTAGATATGAAAAATAATACCGTAACTAAGGGAGATATGGATCAGGATTTAAATGAACTTGGTGGCCGGGCATTAATAGCCCAATATATGATAAAAAATGTTCCTCCTCAGTGCGATCCATTGGGGAGCGAAAATAGACTTGTATTTTGTACAACATTATTTGCTGGAACAAAGCTTACAACAGCCCATCGTATGTCAGTTGGAGGAAAAAGCCCATTAACAGGTGGAATCAAGGAGAGTAACGTTGGTGGTCTTGCGGCTTACCAGATGGCAGGCCAAGGAATTAAAATGATAGAAGTCCTTAATATGGATGAAAATAAAGGTTTGTGGATATTGCATATTGATGCGAAGGGTGTAGCGACACTTAAAGTTGCATCTCGGTATAAAGGGGTAAACAACTATGAGTTTGTTGATAAAATCAAGACTGAGTATGGAGATGATGTAGCTACAATATCTATTGGTAGCGCAGGAGAAAGACTATACAAAAACGCATCTATACAAGTTACCGAGTTTAAATCAGGACATCCAAGTAGAGCTGCAGCAAGAGGTGGAATTGGCGCTATAATGGGAAGTAAGGGCCTAAAGGCAATTGTGATAGAAAATCCCGAAGAAAAATTTAAACTTCAATATGCAGATGAAAAAAAGTTCAATGAAATTTGCTTGAAGCTTAATAAAATGGTAGCATCTGGAGCTAAGGATGACCCATTTAGTACTATAGGTACTATTTCATCAATAGAAGTTACAGGTGCAAATGGAGTTCTTCCAACGGATAACTTCTCAGGAAAGTTTTTCCCGGAATACAAAGAAGTTGGCGCAAATAAGTTTATGTCTAATCTTGCTAGTAGAGGTGGACGAAATAAGCTTGCATGTCAACCAGGGTGCGTTGTGAGATGCTCTAATAGTTATAATGATGAAAAGGGAGATTACTTAACTTCAGGGTTTGAATATGAAACAATTGCTATGTTTGGTCCAAATTGCCACATATCTGATTTGGATGCAATTGCAAAAATGGACAGACTTTGTGACGACATGGGTGTTGATACAATAGAAACTGCAAATGCAATTGCAATGTGTATGGAGACTGGGAAAATCAAGTGGGGAGATTCGGAGGCTGTTATTGGACTACTAAATGAACTTAAGGAAGGTACAGAATTTGGAAATCTCATTGGACAAGGCTGCGAAGCTGTAGGTATACATCTAGGAAGCAAAAGAATTCCAGTTGTTAAACATCAGTCCATGCCAGGATATGATCCGCGAAACACAAAAGGTACAGGCATAACTTATGCTACAAGTCCTATGGGAGCTGACCATACTTGTGGCATTACAATGGGCAGAGCCTTTGATGATACTGGAAGAACAGCCCAAGCTTATGTTTCTAATAAATTACAGGTTGCCATGTGCTTTGCAGATAGCATGATGTGTTTATTCGCTTTTGCACAAATTATGCCAGGTTTGCCACTTTTAGGGGAACTTATGGCTGCCCTTTATGGAGGAGACTCAAGCTTTAAAAGGGTTAGTACAATGGGAGTTAAAACATTGCTAACAGAAAGAACATACAATAAAATGGCAGGAATGACGGCAAAAGATGATAGACTTCCTGAATTTTTCTATAAAGAACGTTCCGTTGCTACAGGCTCAAAATTTGATATCAATGATGTAGAACTTGAAGTCATGTTTGATTTTTGATGATAAAAGTAAATAATAAGGAATTTGAATTTCAGGAGGGTATGACAGTAGCAGAAGCACTTAAGTTGGCAGGAAAAGGAATAGATCAAATGAGTATAGTGGTGGTTGATGGACAGGTCCTATTTAATTGGGACTTGAACATAACAATTGTTACTGATAATAAAAAAATTTCTGTAATCCGGATGATTTCGGGAGGGTAGCATTAATTAAAATCACTTAATTTGGAGGTAATAAAATGGTGAAAAAAGGTATATCAAAACACAAATTGATAAGTGGCTTAATTGTATCAACATGGTTGTGTGTAACACTGTTTCTACTCGGAATTTTTGGGATTCACAATGGATGGCCAGCATTTTTAGCTCTAATGTTTTTCATAATGGCTGGTGCAAAAAATGATAGTCTTAAGCCAATCTTCATAGGTGGATTGACAGGCTTACTTATGGCGAAGGTTCTAATCTTCGGTGTTGAAAACTTAGTACCAATGGGAATTGGAGTGCAATCTGCGATTTATATCATGGTATTTATTACTGTATTCTTGTTGATTGTATTGGAGGATTTAAACAGTATTATATTTAACAGTTATGCTTTCGGATATTTCACAATAGCCCTTATTCCATCAAAACAAGCTACTGTTGAGTGGGTGTTTACCTTATATTTAGGGGGCGCATTTTTTATAGGTGGAGTTATCATATTATCTAGATATGTTGGTAAATTGCGGTCAAACAAGGCGGTGAAGATTGAAAATAAAGCCTAATACAATAGAGCAACAGATTTCTAATTTCAGACCTGGATAAGTACACAACAGGCCAATGCTTAAATGTCTGTGACGGTTCAAGATTTAATGATAGTGTTAACTAATCTATGAAAAACAAGATTAAAAATTTTAGGATTTAAATTGTACCTTGAAAAGTGAAAATATACCTTAAAGAAATGAAATATTAGTTTTATCTTCATCAAAACCTTGTAATTTTTTTTGGTAAATAAAAAAAAGTCAGCAAAAATATACCCGGCAGAGTTCCTTTTTTACGGAACTCTGCCGGGTAAGAAAATTCAAACTATATTAAAAGGTAAATTCACTTATACAACCTGTTTTTCTATTATAAGTTGCTGTAAAAGTTCGATTAACTTTTGCCATTTTGCTGGCATAGTAGAAATATTTTCAAGTTCAGAGGTTGAGTTCAATGGTCCCCAATAAGCGTAGCTATGTGGGCGGAGAAAGTTGTAATATGCTACAAACAATGCCAAGTGCATGTTGGAACTTTCTTCACTACCAAAGCCATTTGTAACCCTATAGGAAAATTTAAATGTTCTGTTAGAAACCAATAAACAGATTCGCTCCACTACATCCATTTATTGGAACGGGGTCCATGGCTATCAACCTAATAATTGAATAATATTCCAGTGGAGTTTAAACAATATTAGTGTACAAATTGGGATTATTAATTAATAATAATTTCGAGTTATACGTGTGTTAACAACTCTACCACAAACTTGTTTA
>NZ_JAENWL010000347.1 GCF_016650095.1 Clostridium sp.
CTTAAATTTAATCTAATTAAAAAAAACCATGCCAAAGGCATGGTTTAAAGTTATTAACTATTTATTTATTGTGATTACTTAAAAGGAACAAAAGAAATTTTATTATCTACTAAGACTACTATTCCTTTAGTATATAATTGCACTAATTTACCTTGATAGCTAGTTTCAGTTCCAGAATTAATTTCTTTTACTACACCTCTCAGCGTATCACTTTGATATGCTTTACCAACATTCGAAATGAATAAATCACTCTTTTTGCATGGTATTTCTAGTGTAACTGATTTCCATTCACTAGTGTTTTCTGATATTTTACCAAAGTAAATCTTAGTTACCAAATTATCTTTTAATTCTCCAAGATACACATTATCATCACCATCAGCACCAATTAATGTAAGCTTGTCTACCCCTTCAATACTTATAGCTTCATACTTACCCGTAATATATATTGAATTATAAACTAATCCCTCATACACCAGTTTATCATCATGAAGCAATAATGAGATATTACTTACAAACTGCGGTATTGTATTAATTTTTGTCATATCTTTCATTCTTTCAATTCTATAAATACTACTTTTTCCTCCATTACTTGAAACCTTTACGTAAATAAGTCCTGTTAACGGCGCTGTTTGAACATCTTCTACTTCAGCTTGTGCATCAGCCCAGGCTAAATCTTTAATTTTTACTTTCACACCTTTTGATACATCGTAAGAATATAGCACTAAATTACTTGATTCATCGTCAGCTTTTCTCTCTACTAGAAGTATTCTATTTCTATCTGGAAGCCATTCAGAAAAAGAAATTTTACATCCTTCTTCCGCCTCTATATTTTTATTCTTTCCATCCTCACTATTAACAATCTTTAATTTTTCATTTTCAAAATAAGTTAAATATTTAGCATCATATGACACTAATACATTTTCCGCATTTGCTGGTACGGTAATATCGATATTTTTTATTTTCTCGCTTTTATCTTCAACAACCTTTTTCGTAACCACTTTTGAATCAGTAGCTAGAAAGTAATGATTTATATAAAAGAGACCTAAACATTGCATGGATAACGAAAATACTATCCATATACTTATTCTTTTCATCCATTTCATTATGCTTTCTCCTTTAATTTAAAATATTCTATGCCGAGATTTTAATCTATTCCCTACTCTCTACATATATAATCGAAGGTACAGATCTCTCTCCTAAGCTATCGGAAGGACTGTTTATAACATCATCATTATAAAACATTGTGGAAGAAGAACCCCCATCTAAGTTAGAAGCATTAACAGCTCCATTTTCGAATAATACGTCTTGTACATCTTTTAAAGTAGCCCCTAAACTACCTACCTGTCTACCGTCAATAACTAATAACATTATTGCTCCATCTTGCCTTTGTGCGATGGCAGTTCTACCTGCAATTCCCCATCCACCATCACCACGAGATATAGTTTTCCGTCCATTAACTATAAGTGCCGGCCCAAAAGATACAGCATCAGTAACTCCAACTTCTTTCATTTCTTTAATACTATGTTTTCCAACTAGTAGATTTCCTGACTTAGTTAATGCTACCACTTCTCTTTTTTCATTTTCATTTGTTATATCATTATATTCAATTTTACCATTGGACATTATAATTCCTGTTGGGTTTGCGCCCGTTCCTGCCCATTTTGTTTCCCCAGCTACATCAGTAAAAGCGCCACCATTAATAGCCGCAATGGCATTATTGTTTTTTGCAATTTCACTAGTCCGCTCACCTTCTATGCCGAGCTTAGTACTAAAACCTACTCTTAGCCTCGTTGGATCATTAATTACTAGTAAATACCCTGTAAATTTATTCGCTACTGAAACATCATATCTTTCAATACTATTATCATCTTTATTTTCCACCACTACACTTGGATTTTCACCCTCTAAATTATTTTGAGCTATAACATCTACAGTTTGTTCACTCATAATTTCTTTTATTTTCTCATCGGACATAAATGATGTTGCTAGCCATTGTAGTGTAAGTGTAGTCATTGCTGCACCTACTACTGTAGTCTTAACATTTTTAAAAGGACCATAATAGACCATAAATGGGCCAGTAATTGCTGTGAAAACAAGTTCAAATATTAAAAATAATATAACAAGTTTTCCTGTATTTCTTTTGGTCTTTACACGATTCTTCATTTTTCTCATGTTTCCCATCCTTTTCTTTATTAGGTACTATAACATTGTACAGTAAAACTGAGTATTTTAATACAAAATTTTAATGTAATTTTTGTGAATATATCTACTAATTTGATAATTTTATGTAAAAGAGAGTATAAATTTTTATACTCTCTCTTGAAAACAGTATATTTATAATTTTTTAGAGCCTTCGTATGCAAGTGGTGATCTCTCACACTCATCATATTTTAAAGTTACCTGATAACACAAATCACTACCCTTCATTTTTTCAGAAGCATAACACAAACCATTTGATCTTGAATCAAGAAAAGGATGATCTATTTGCTCTGGGTCACCTATAAGAATTAGCTTAGTTCCCTCACCAACTCTAGTTATTATTGCTTTAACTTGTTTGGGAGATAAATTTTGTGCCTCATCTATGATTACCCAATTTTTAACTATCGACCTTCCCCTAAGGTAAGCAACAGCTTCAGTGGTTATAATTCTCCTATCAAACAAGTCTTTTATCTTATCTAATAATTGCTTTTCGTTTTTGTAACGCTCTTTTTCATCAGATTCCACAAGGATTTCTAAATTATCAAATATTGGCCTCATGAATGGTGATATCTTTTCTTGTTCCGTACCAGGTAAAAACCCTATTTCCTCATCCATTGTAACATTTGGTCTGCAAATTAAAATTCTTCTGTAATGCTCACCACCTTGGTGGTGCTCACCACCAGGGTGGTGCTCAGTACTATCTTGTAATATTTTTTGAAGTCCCACAGCTAATGAAAATAGTGTTTTAGCGGTTCCAGCAGGGCCTTTAATAATTACAAGTGGAGCTTTTACTGCATCTAGACTTAAAGCTTCTAGCATAAATTTCTGTCCTACATTTCTTGGTACTACTCCTGAAGGTTTAATGTCTTTAGTGTAAAGTGGCACTACATTTTTACCATCATACCTTCCTAGTGCAGTTTGTTTAGGATTTTCCATTGAATGAATAAGTAAAAATTGATTTGTGTATAAACTTGGTGTGGTATATTCTTCTGAATTCTCATCATAATTAAGTAAGGCATCAACTTCTAAAACTTTTTTGCTATAGAACTCTTGAAGTTTTTCTGTAGACACAAAAACCTCTGCTCTTCCTGTATATTGATTGTCATATTCCGGCACAAATTTTTCATAAAAATCTTCTACATTAATATCTACGGCATCCGCTTTTATTCGCTCGAATATATCTTTCGTTATTAACCATACATCTTCCCCTTGCTCTTTAAGACCTTTACATACCTGTATTATTCTATTGTCAGCTTTTTCTTTATTCCAAGAAGGCGGAATTAACGCATCGTGGTGATTCATTTCTACTCTAAGCCTTCCCCCACTTGATAGCTCTACACCCTCATTTAGTTTTCCTTGTTTTCTAAGGTTATCAATAAGTCTAGCCGCATATCTAGCATTAGCTCCTAAATCACTTTTATCCTTTTTAAAACTATCTAATTCCTCGAGTACTACCTCAGGTATTATAACGTCATTATCCCCAAAAGATAATATAGCACTGGGTGAATACAGAATAACATTGGTATCTAATACATAGGTTTTTTTCAAAATATTAACTCCCCCTCTCTATATATTACTAATATATGTTACTTATCCTATAAATGAATTAAAAATGAAATAAAAATTAAATTACAATAGGCATAATTTCTAATGGCGCTTATATTATTGCTTTGACAAATGATAATATTTATTATATAATAAATATTATGGTAAATATTATTATATTATAGGATGGTGTGTATGAATAACATTACAACAATTTTTAGACAAAAAAAATTAAAACTTACACCTCAGCGTATTGCTGTTTACAAATATTTGCAATCAACAAAAGAACACCCTTCAGCGGAAGTAATTTATAAAGCTCTACAACCAACATATCCAACTA
>NZ_JAENWL010000134.1 GCF_016650095.1 Clostridium sp.
CGCAACAGATAATATTGCATCAGAAATTAAAAATATAAGCACTGTAGATTTGAAAGGTAAACTAGGAAACAAAGACTGGGTAGTAGTTGATACAAGAATAAATGACGCATTTAATGGGTGGAAATTAGATGGGGTAGACCGTGGTGGACATATTAAGGGTTCTACAGATTTTTCTGCTAACTGGTTAAACGTAGAAGATAAAGAAAAAGATAAAGTTTTAGATCAAGCCTTAAAAACAAAAAATATTTCGTCAGATAAGAATGTCGTACTATACGATGCAAATGGAAAAGATGCAAAAGAAGTTGCAAAATACTTAGAACAAAAGGGAATAAAAAATATTTATACATATGACGTTAAGCAGTGGGCTGCTGATAGTAGTCTTCCTATGGAAAGCTATGCGAACTATCAAATGTTAGTTCCAGCATCCTTTGTAAATGACTTAATTAATGGTAAAAAATCAGAAACTTATACTGGTGATAAATATAAAATTTTTGAAGTTGCCTGGGGTGAAGAGTCTAAAGATCAAGATTACTTAAAAGGACATATTAAAGGTGCGGTACATATAAATACAGATGAAATAGAATCTCCTCCGCTCTGGAGCATTAATTCCGATGCAGATCTTCAAAAATTTGCAGAAAAAAATGGATTAACTCAGGATACAACAGTTGTTCTGTATGGACCAGATCCAATGGCATCCTACAGGATAGCTGCCATTGCAAAGTATATTGGAGTTAAAGATGTTAGGGTGTTAAACGGTGGAACTACCGCCTGGAAAAATGCTGGATACGAAACAGAGACAGTTTCCAATCCAAAACAACCCGTAAGTTCTTTTGGTGCTGAAATACCCGTAAATAAGGGGTACATCATAGATATAACCAAAGCAAAAGAAATATTAAAGGATACTGCTAACAGCAAACTTGTAGATGTACGAAGCTGGGATGAATACATTGGTAAGATATCTGGCTATAGTGATTTAAAATTCAAGGGAAGGCCATCAGGTTCTACTTGGGGTCATGCTGGTAGCGATGCAAACCATATGGAAGATTATAGAAATTTAGACAACACAATGCGTAATAAGGATGAAATACTAGCTATGTGGAAAGAACAGGGAATTACTCCAGATCAAAGACTTTCCTTCTTCTGTGGTTCCGGCTGGAGAGCTGCTGAAGTTGTAACGTATGCTGATGTAATGGGAATTGAAAACATTTCATTATACAGTAATGGATGGTATGAGTGGAGTGCAAACCCTAAAAATCCTGTAGAAACAGGAGACCCAAAAGTTAAATAATCGTAACACAAAAGGGCATATTTAAAGTATTGCCCTTTTGTGTTATATTTTAATAAGAACTATAATGCTCTAAGAAAGGTGTATGCTATGAAAAACTCTACAAATATAGTACTAAAAAGTACAATCACCCTGTTACAGATACTTATATTGTTTCCACCTTTGCTACTACAATACTTGTCAGATAGAAAAATGGGAGTTATGAGATACTTGATTTTTAAAAAAGATGTGTTTTCAAAAGAACTTTTCACTACCAACTTAATATTTACGTATAGGCTCCTCTTATTTTTAGGAATTGCCTTTTGTATTATTTTTTTCATATATAGTTATACTAAAAAAGCATGTAATTTTTTAATAAAACCTATGTTCTTTCTTGTTTTGTTTAATATATTTTGTCTATCATGCATGTTTTATTATAATTTTCAAATACTTCTCACATACCACTTTTTTTTAATAGCCTTTTTTGTACTAATAATTCTACAGTATGTAAAAATAATTATCATGATATTAAATAATAGATTCTTGAAAAAAGATGTTTAATACTAATACCGTAACTTGCATATTATAGTTTAAAGTGCAGTTCCATATAATTGTTTAAAACATTAAAAATATATTTATTTGAATATCCCTTATTTTATGTTATAATTTTTTTAGTTTATATTTTAAGGAGCGTGAAATACATTATGGACCCCGATGGTACGTGGCAAATTATATCTTTAGTAATTTTATTAGGATTTTCAGCCTTTTTCTCTGCCTCTGAAACTGCTTTGATGACTCTAAGTAAAATTAGATTAAGACATATGGTAGATTCAGAAATTAACGGTGCTGATAAAATTAATAAATTACTTAAAAACCCGAGTAAGCTCTTAGGCGGTATTTTGGTAGGAAACAACATTGCCAATATCGGTGCTTCAGCACTGGCAACTTCCTTGGCAATTAAATATTCTGGAGATTATGGAGTAGGTCTTGCTACAGCTACTGCAACAGCTATAATGACAATTCTTGTATTGATTTTTGCGGAAATAACACCAAAATCATTGGCTGCACAAAACTCTGAAAAATTTGCTTTAAAAGTTGCTCGGCCGATAAGTCTAATTACCTTCGTTTTAAATCCAATTGTCACAGTATTAATTTTTATAACAAATACATTTATAAAAATACTTGGTGGTGACATCAATAAGCAGAGACCATTTATTACTGAAGAAGAGTTAAAAACTATGGTTAGTGTAAGTCATGAAGAAGGGGTTTTAGAGGGCGAAGAAAAGCAAATGATTTACAATGTGTTTGAATTTGGAGATTCTCAAGCAAAAGATGTTATGACTCCAAGAACTGATATGATTGTAGCAAATGTAACCTCAACTTATGAAGAACTTATAAAAATCTTCAGGGAAGAACAATTCTCAAGACTTCCTATATATGAAGAAACTGTTGATAATATAATTGGAGTTTTATATATTAAAGATTTAATTTTCTTCGAAGATGGAAAAGAAGAATTCAAGATAGAGAAACATATGCGTGTCCCTTACTTTACTTATGAGTATAAAAGCACCGTTGATTTATTTGCAGATATGCGTTTAAAACGAGTTCCTATAGCAATTTTATTAGATGAATATGGTGGAACTGCTGGGCTTGTTACAATTGAAGATTTAGTAGAAGAGATTGTTGGAGATATTGACGATGAATACGACGATGACACAGATAAAATTCAAGTCATTAAAGAGGATGAATATATTGTTGATGGTGATACGAAAATAAGTATGGTTAATGAAATGATAGGATTAAATATAGAGTCAGATGATTTTGATTCCATAGGTGGTTTTGTTACAGGAATACTTGGACGACTTCCAAAGACAGGTGAAACAATAAATTATAATGATACAAAATTTATTATACAAAATACCAGTAAAAATCGTATAGTAAAGCTAAAAATTATAACTTAATATAGTAAGAAAAAGCAATTAATACATAATAATATTATGTATCAATTGCTTTTTTGCTATAAGGGACATTCAAGTAAATACTTTCTCCGTATTTTTATTGAAATTTTTATGTATAAAGAATCATAATGAATGCAACTAAATCATGACTATAAAATTTTTCTAGGAATTTTACCTTTTATTTGCTTTTCTATAGCATCTAAAAGAAATTTATCCTTTGGAGCTGAAAATAAATATGTATACCCTTCTTCGCCAGCTCTTCCAGTTCTTCCGATACGGTGTATATAGCCTTCTGCGCTTTCAGGCATATCGTAGTTATAAACATGGCTAACTCCATTTATATCGAGTCCCCTTGCTGCTACATCTGTGGCAATTAAGTACTGAATATCACACTTCTTAAACTCTTTCATTATTTTTTCTCGTTTTGATTGAGTTACATCAGAATGTAGCTTTTTGCAATTATAGCCTTTTTTATAAAGAGCCATCTCAAGATCATCAACTCTTCTTTTAGTTCTACAAAAAATAATGGCCATAAACGGATTATCTTCGTCCATTACCTTACATAAATCTTCTTGTTTTTTTCTATCCGTTGTTTCTATTAAAAATTGTTTTATGGTTTTAAGTGTTGTTTCCGCTTTTTTAATAATTACTTCTTTAGGATCATTCATATACTTATAAGCCATTTTTTTCACATCAGAACTCATAGTTGCTGAGAAACATAGCGTCTGTCTTTTTTTTGATGTTTTTTCTAAGATAGACTCCACGTCATTTTTAAATCCCATAAGAAGCATTTGATCTGCCTCATCTAATACTATGGTTTTAAGGTTATCAAGCCTTACTGTACCACGGCTAAGATGGTCTAGTAATCTTCCTGGCGTTGCAATTACTAGGTGAATATTTCCTTTTAATTTTTTCAGCTGTGAACCAATGTCCTTGCCACCGTAAGCTGCCAATATATTTAATTTTTTGCCTACTGCAAGCTTCCTCGCTTCTTCAGTTATTTGTATTGCAAGCTCCCTTGTAGGAGTCACTATTAACCCTTGAATTGTATTTATATCAGCTGACATATTATCAAACATTGGTAGTAGAAACGCAAGTGTTTTCCCAGTTCCTGTTTGTGCCTCCGCTATAACATCCCTGCCGCTTTTAATTAATTGAATACTTTGTTCCTGAACTTCCGTTGGTTCAGTAATTCCTTGAATTTTAATCATACTTAAAATATCATCACTAAGTCCTAATTTTTTAAACTTTATCATTTTCATTTACCTTTCTATTTTAAACATATTTTTTTTCATACACTTTAGTATATCAAACATTTATCATAATAAAAAGGTTTTTTTTAATTATGCATATATTTATGAATAATTCATTAAAAAAAATAAGCTAATCCATTAATTTGCCAATGAATTAACTTATTATATATATACATAGTTTTCTTCTTATAAGGTAGTCAATTTTTTATTTTTTCACTGCTGTAGTTCCAGTTACAGAACCGCCTTCACCTGGCTTAAATGCTGCCTTAAGCTCTTCTGTTGCAAAATAAAGATTTCCTTCTATTTTAATTTTTTCTATAGCAAATCCTTTAGCTTCTACATATACATCTCCAACAATTGTTCCGCCTTCCAATGTAGTATCTACACTTTTAACTGTTACTTTAGGTGCTGTTAAAGTGAAAGTAGCGGTTACAACTTTTTTATCATCTTGAGTAAGAAGAATTAGTTTACGTCCTGCTGGAACTTGTTTTGTTGCATCAGCACTATCTGCTTTTGTTAAATCTCCCTCTATAACAAGTTCCTTATCTACAGTTAAATCTTTTGTTGCTAAAACAATCCAAGATCCATCTTTACTTACTGCTTTTTCAAGAGTAGCCTGGTCATTTGCGATTGAAGCTGATGTCACTGCATCAGTTGCTGCTGGCTCAGTTGTTGCTGGTTCAGTAGCTGCTGGCACCTCAGTTGTTGTTGCTGGTGGTGTTGCTTCTTCTTTAGCTCCACATCCTACTAATAAAGTAGCACCTACAGCTAGTGATAAAATTATTGCTTTAATTTTCATTTGAAAACCTCCATCATTATTGTTTTTTATCAACATGTTTGTTGAACATGCAAAGTATAACATGTATGATAAAAAAATAACAAGATATAATATGTATCAAATGTATTAATATTCAACTACAAAATGAACAAAATTATATCCTATCATTTCTTAACTATTCTTTTAATAAAGTACATACTTTACTCTCTCTTTTATAATGATTTATATAAAAAATTAATAGCTAGCTAGCATGACTTCAACAAATTTTGCTATCGTATTTTTATTACTTCCTATCGAAATATGCTTATGCATATTAAATGCATAAATATTCTACTTTAACATATATATGTAAAATTGCATTGTATTCTTTTGTTGCTATTTAGCTTAAATCCTGTATAATATAATTATCAAGTAATTGTTACAAAAATATTGTGAATTTTTTATTATTTACACATTAAATGTTGCTAAATAATATATTTTTGAAAACGCTTACAGGTTTAACTCATTATTTCTTCCAATATTAAGATGCTTTACAATTTCATCTTAATATTCATTTATGTTATTGTCACTAGCATAATGAAACGCAAAGAACATTCAATTGTTAGATATTATTTATACGGTGTTTGAATTTAGAAATGAATTTCTGTTTTTCTAAATTTTAATATATATGGCATCATGTATTATCAGAAAGAATGTAAAATTAAAGGGGGAATTGTAAATGAGTTCAAAAGAAAAGAAACCTAGAGAGGCGGAATTATGGGAGGCTCTACTACCAGTTGTTGGTACAATAGCAATTTTAATGTATTGTGTATTACCCGTTTTTGGTGTTCAACAAGATGTTCATATTCCATTAGTTTTCGGAACGCTTATAGCTTCAATAGTTGCTATTACTAGACTCGGCTATTCATGGAAAGATATTGAAGAAGGAATTATAGGTACTATTTCTAGTACAATGCAGGCAATACTTATTTTAGCAATTATAGGTATGATTATAGGTACATGGATTCTTGGTGGTATTGTACCTACACTTATCTTTTACGGATTACAAGTGTTATCACCATCAGTATTCCTAGTTGCAGCATGTATACTTTGCTCTATTGTTTCAATATCAACAGGTAGTTCATGGACAACAGCAGGAACTGTAGGTATAGCACTAATGGGTGTTGCTGTAGGACTCGGAATACCCGCTCCAATGGCAGCAGGCGCAATAATTTCCGGTGCTTACTTTGGTGACAAAATGTCTCCTTTATCAGATACAACAAACCTAGCTCCAGCTATGGCTGGTGCAACTTTATTTGATCATATAAAACATATGTCCTATACAACAGGAACAAGTATGGCCATTGCTTTAATTGGTTATGCAGTACTCGGATTTAAATTTGCAGGAAAAACACTTGATACATCAAGTATAGATGCACTAACGAATTTAATGAGTACAAGTTTTGTAATATCACCATTTTTGCTATTAGTACCAATTATAGTAATAGTTATGGTGGCTAAAAAAGTGCCTGCTATTCCAGGTTTATTTATAGGTGTTTTACTTGGTGGAGTAGCCGCTATGATTATCCAAGGCGCTAGCTTTGCTGGTGTAATGGATTCAATGCAATATGGTGTTGTATCTGAAACTGGCAATGAGGTTTTAGACACACTTCTTACTAGAGGCGGATACCAAAGCATGATGTGGACAATCTCTCTAATAATGGCAGCACTTTCTTTTGGTGGTGTACTTGAGAAAACTGGAATGCTTGAGAGTATTGCTAAGAGAGTACTCAAATATGCAAAGAGTACAGGTTCACTAGTAACAGCTACTGTTTTCACATCAATATTTGCAAATATTCTTGCTGGAGACCAATATCTATCGATAGTACTTCCTGGTAAAATGTATAAAGATGAGTTCCATAAAAGAGGACTAGCTCCAAGGAACCTTTCAAGGTGCCTTGAAGATGCTGGAACAATAACTTCTCCTCTTGTTCCATGGAATACATGTGGAGCATTTATGAGTACCTCACTCGGAATTGCAACGATTACGTATCTTCCTTACTGCTTCTTAAACCTTGTAAATCCATTTGTATCCATCTTCTTTGGCTATACAGGAATTACAATGATGAAACTAGAGGATGATCCATCAGCACCAGAATATAAAGGAACAAAACCAACTACAATGTAACATTTAAAATATTAAGATTAATATAAAAAAAGTACTTGTTGAAAAATCAACAAGTACTTTTTTTATATAATTTTCTTATGCCTTTCATTTACTGCAGATAGTATTTTATCCCTTAAAACGTCTCCATTCAAAACAAAAGAAGTTAGAACTTTGAAAGCCATGTTAAAATTAATATTAAGATCTGTATTTCCCTCATCTTGCGAGACAATTTTTACAATTTCATCAAAGGATTTTTTTGATGAAATTCCGCTTACTCTATCCCTTTTGAACCATTTTTTTCTCATGAAAGCATATAGTAATGTAGTCTCCTCATCAATTCCATGTATCGCACAAAAAGCGACATTATCAAATTTTATAGTTGTTACATTAAGTGGCTTATATATTTTAATTTTTTGATCATCAATATTTATAGAAATTATAAGGCCCTTATAAGAATACAAAGCAAATAAAATACAAATTATTAGTAAAAATATTTTCAATCCAAAATTAGGAATAAATACAAAAATCACAACAGTTAATAAACTTGAGATAATAAAAATAATACCAAGTTTTCTTATAGAATCTGGTTTACCTTTGAACTTTTCCATGGTTCCTCCTTTATTTAAATGATATTTTATTAGTAATAAGATTTCAAAAACATTTATGCAACTATGTATATTTTACCCTAGTATCCAATTAAAAACAATGATGTTATAATGATAATTAACCTTATTTTAAAAATTTTTCATCATGTATTGATATCCATATTGATTCTTCCATCTTTTATCTCAATTATCCTATCAGTTTTTTCTGCTATCCTTCTATCATGTGTAATAATTATGAAAGTTGTCTTAAATTTCTGATTTATATCCCTAAGTATAGTGTAAATATTCTCAGTAGACTGCGAATCCAAGTTCCCAGTAGGCTCATCTGCAAGTATTATTTTAGGGTTGTTAATTAGGGCCCTAGCTATAGCAGTTCTCTGCTGCTCTCCTCCAGACATATTTGATGCTAAATTATCTTTTACTTTGTAAATACCAACCAAATTCATGAATTCCTTAGCCCTATCTATGATTTCTTTAGGAGGCTTTGGATTATTCATCATATAAGGAATAAGTATATTCTCAAGTGCAGTAAACTCTGGTAACAAATAATGAAATTGAAAAACGAACCCTATAGTCTTATTGCGAAGCTCA
>NZ_JAENWL010000038.1 GCF_016650095.1 Clostridium sp.
AAACACTAGCAAAACTCTTGTTGTTTTTACTTTTTCAAAACATAACATATTCTCTCTGTTTGATCACTTACCGCTTTATCTTCGTAATTATCCATCTTTTTAATTATTTCGAACCCAGCTTCTTTAATAACGCTTTCTACATATTCCTCTTTATAAGCTCTTTCTGAATGCTCTTCGTCAAAGCGTCTGTATACTTGTCCTTCTTTCACAAAAAAGGTTAAACTCATTTCTACTATATCATTTTCTAAATAATTTTCCCAAATATATACAACATCATCAGAATCGTAATTATAAATATTATTACCAAGCACATTAGTAAGTTTATAATAAGAATTAATATCAAAGATAAATAAACCATCACCTTTTAATAAATCATAAACTCCTAATAAATATTTTTTAAAATTTTCTTCTTCTAATATGTAATTGCTAGAATCTAAGCAGCACGTTATCAGATTAAATGTATTATTTAAATTCAATTCGCAAATATCTTGACATATAAATTTTGCTTTTATCAGCGCTTCCCTCATTTTTTTCTCTGCTTCACTCAACATGTCAGAAGATAAATCAACTGCCCATGTATGATTAAATTCACTTGCAATTTCTATAGTAAGATTCCCTGTACCACAGGCTAAATCTAAATAGTTATCCATATCAACGCGATATTCTTTGCAAATACCTAATATGCTCGAAGCCCATGATTTATAATCAATATCAGAATTAATTAACTCATCATATATATGAGCAAACTCTTTATAACAGTCCATATTAACATTTCTCCTTTTTCAAAGTACTCCCCTCTTCAAAGATTTATTCTTTTTCAAAGGGTTATCCTCTTAAAACTATAATGGTATATAATATTCTAACCTATACACCAAATATTGTCCAAAGTAATTTGCTTAACAGCTGTTCATTACCTTCACAGATGAAATATTAACAACTTCAAAAATAAATTTATATTCCCACTGAAGTTTTCCTTTTATGGTAATATGTAAGTCCCACTTATAGTAGTGGGCGCCTTTCCTTCTGAAATGCTGTTAAAAATCTGCGTTTTTAGGAAGATTTATGCTCTTCTTTCTTTTTGTCATTAAGCCTCCAATTCTCCCTGTCTCTTCTGCTGTTAGTCCACTCCATCCCTCCACACCTATTTTATCTGTTAATCCTAATTCTTCAGCTATTTCATATTTTAACGTTTCTCTAAGCATTTCATTTTTGGTTAATTCTTTGTTTGTTTTTAATTTGGCTTTTATAACTTTTTTTAAAGGTGTTTTACCCATAATACCCCTCCTAATTATAATATCTAATATTTTTTACAATTTGAGGTTCTTTTATTCACAATAAAAAAATATAATGCTGGAAATGTCCCTTCCAGCACTGTTTTTTACATTTTGTGGGTTAAATAATCACCTGTTGTATTACATTTATCTATCCATTATTACTGATTTTCATTTTTTTTCTTAAAAGTATATATATTTTCACATATGGGCTATATAATATAATAAAGAAAAAGCTTTAGTTATAATTCATATATTATTATGAATTATCAATATTGAATTATTTATAAATCGAAATGATTCACTAAAATCAATCCCAATTAATAAATATATAGTAATAAAAATAAAATAGTTCTATAGATAATCGCAATTAATTTTTGTTATTATTTACAGATCTACGAGGAGGTAATCTTATGCGTATTTTTAAAGGTTCTGGTGTTGCAATAGTTACTCCGTTTGATGAAAGAGGGATAGATTTCAAAAAACTTGAAGAACTAATAGAATGGCAGATTAGCAGTAAAACAGATGCTATTATAGTATGTGGCACTACCGGTGAAGCTTCTACTATGTCAGAGCAAGAAAGAAAAGAGACTATAAAGTTTGTAGTTGATGTCGTTAATAAGAGGGTTCCAGTAATCGCCGGCACAGGAAGTAACAACACTGCTGCTACAATAAGCATGAGTAAATGGGCAGAAAAAATAGGCGTAGACGGATTACTTGTAATTACCCCCTACTATAATAAAACCACTCAAAAAGGCTTATTTGAACATTTTAGTGCAATTGCAAATAGTGTAACCTCGCCTATAATAATATACAACGTTCCATCAAGAACATCTCTTAATATTACTCCAAGCACACTTTTAAAATTGTGTGATGTACAAAATATTGTAGCAATTAAAGAAGCAAGTGGCAATATAAGTCAAATAGCACAAATTAAAGCACTATGCGGAGATAGATTAGATGTCTATTCAGGTAACGACGACCAAGTTATACCTATACTTTCCTTAGGTGGTATTGGGGTTATATCTGTTCTTGCAAATATAATCCCTACAGACATTCATAACATGTGTGAATTATATTTTCAAGGTGACCACGCCGAGGCTTTAAAAATCCAATTGAATTTTCTTGCTCTTAATAGCTCTATATTCATAGAAACTAATCCTATCCCTGTAAAAACAGCTATGAATCTTATGGGAATGGAAGTAGGACATTTAAGACTACCACTATGTGAAATGGAAGAAAAGAATTTACAAATTCTAAAAAAAGAATTAAAATCGTATAATATCGCCTTAAAGGAGGAAACCAAATGATTAAAATGCTTCTAAATGGATGTAATGGAAAAATGGGCAAAGTTATTTCAGAAATGGCAAAAGAGTCGAAATCGGTTTCAATTGTTGCCGGTGTTGATAAAAATTCATCTAATTTAAGCTACCCATGCTATGACAGCATACTTGAATGTGAAATTGACATAGATGTGATTTTAGATTTTTCAAGGCCAGATGCTCTAGATTCCTTATGTAAGTATTCAAAAGAGAAAAATATTCCTATTGTGTTCTGCACTACTGGCTACTCACCTGAGCAATTATCCAAAATTGATTCCCTTAGCAAAGAAATTGCAGTATTTCATTCTGCAAATATGTCTATAGGCATAAATATTGTTAATAATATACTCAAGAGTATAAGTAATATGCTTTATAAGGATTTTGATATTGAGATAATTGAAAAACATCACAACCAGAAAGTTGATGCTCCTAGTGGTACTGCTCTACTTCTTGCAAATACAATTAAGGACTCCATTGAAGGCGAAACAATCTTCACTAAAGGACGGGATGGCTTAAGTAAAAGACAACCTAATGAAATAGGAATTCACGCTATCCGTGGTGGAAGTATTGTAGGTGATCACGAAGTCATATTTGCAGGAAAAGGAGAATGTATTGAAATCAAGCATACCGCAATATCAAGGGACGTCTTCGCAATAGGTGCACTCAAAGCCTGTGAATATATTTACGGGAAAGAGAAAGGTCTATATAGTATGGACGATGTAGTTAGTATGTCAATATAGACTTTAATATAATAAAGCCTTGGAACAGATGCTTCTCTGCTTCAAGGCTTTATTATATATAACCACTTATGGAAATCAATGTTTATAACTCTTTTTTACTATAGATATCCAATATGAGATATAGTATGAATTTTCTCCATAGTGATTTGAAATAAGAAGTGCAGAAACATTGAAAGTTGATTTTAAAATTCTTGTTTTGCCAATATAAAATTCACGTGAGCCTGACTGGAAGGAAGGCTAGCGAACCGGCTGTAAGCCGAATGTGAGTGTTAGAGTATTTTATATTGGCAAAACACTAGAATTTCTTAATCAACTTTCACGTTTCAAACTCTTATTTCAAATCGCGCAGGAGAAAATTCATACGAATTGCACTCTTATTTTTAAAAAATCACTAAGTTATGTCTAATGATTCAATCCATTTTTCCATTCTGTCTATTCCCTCTTTTAATACTTCTAAGCTATAAGAATATGATATCCTTATAAACCCTTCTCCTCCTAATCCAAATGCAGAACCAGGCACAACAGCAACCTTTCCTTCATATAGAAGTCGACTACAAAATTCTTCGCTACTCATAGAAAATTTTTTTATGGAAGGAAATATATAAAAAGCTCCCTTAGGGAGTGCTACATCTAATCCCATTTGCGTAAGTCTTTTATATACATATTCTTTTCTCTTCTCAAACTCCATTTTCATAATATCCACATCATCCATGCTCGATTGCAATCCCGCGTAGGCTCCCCATTGAGATATTGAAGTTGCGCACGAAACATTATACTGATGTACTTTCAATATATTATCCGTAATATATTTGCTAGCACAAACATACCCCACTCTAAGGCCTGTCATTGAAAACATTTTAGAAAACCCACCTACCAAAATCACTCTATCCCTTATTTCATCAATCTGAGCTAGTGAGTAGTATTTTTCATAGCATAATGAGCTGTAAATCTCATCGCTTATTATGTAAATATCTTTTTCTTTTAGAATTTTGGAAAGTTTTTCTCGCTCTAATAATGATAATGCTGCCCCAGTAGGGTTAGATGGATGAGACATCACTAAAAGCTTTGGATTTTCCTCATTAATAAGTTTTTCTAGTACTGCAAAATTAATAGTAAAATCACTATTAAGAGTATAATTAACTACTTCTGCTCCAAAAATCTTCACACAACTCTCGTATGCTGGATAAGCTGGAGTTGGTACCAGAACTTTATCACCAGCATTTAAAAATGCTGCAAATATGCATAGTAGTGCCTCACTTCCGCCGACAGTCACAGTTATTTCATCAGCTAAGTAGTTAATGTCCATGTCACTTAAAAAATTAGAAATCTCATTTCGAAGTTCTGGAATACCTGCATTAGCTGTATACTCCGTTTTATTATTATATATAGCTTGAATCATGGCCTTTTTAATACTCTTTGGCACTGGAAAATCGGGTTGACCGAGGGTCAATGAAATTGCCCCTGGAACTTGTGAAACCTTACTGAAAAATTTTCTAATTCCAGAAATCTCTACATTACTTACATTATTTGAAAATACATTATTCATAATATCATCCTTTTTATTTGTTTGAATTATAAGTATTTTACTATATAATAGTATAAAAATCATTAATATTTAAATTTTTTTAGGAAAATAATGATATTTCCCTTTAATTATTGTAGATTTTAATATATTATTTATAGGATATATAGTTTTATTTTAAAGTTTACGGATATTAAGTGCATAAAATCAAGAACTTGGATAAATACTTATAATATGAGAGGAGCATAACTATGAACTATGATTTAACAGACCCTTATGAAATTGCAAGATACATAAAAGAAGCTAAAAAAGCTACTCCAATCAAACTCTATATTGACGGAGATTTATCACAATGCCAGTTTGGAAATATAGAAAATTTCGGAAGCGGTAATTTTTATATGCTATTTGGAGAAAGTGAAGAGGTATCAGATTTTCTAATAAAGTACAAAGACAAGATCAAAAAATTTAAACTTGAACAAGACAGACGAAACTCTGCCATTCCGCTAATAGATCTCAAAAATATTGATGCGAGAATTGAACCAGGTGCAATTATACGTGATAAGGTTACCATAGGCAAAAATGCCGTTATAATGATGGGTGCTGTAATTAATATAGGTGCTGAAATTGGTGATGAAACTATGATAGATATGAATGCTGTGGTTGGAGCACGTGGAAAACTCGGTAAAAGAGTTCATTTAGGTGCAGGTGCTGTAGTAGCAGGCGTTCTAGAACCGCCAAGTAAAAGCCCTTGTGAAATCGGAGATAATGTACTAATTGGAGCAAATGCTGTAATACTCGAAGGTGTGAAAATTGGAAATAATTCTGTGATAGCAGCAGGATCCGTAGTTGTAAATGATGTTCCAGAAAATGTTGTAGTTGCTGGAGCTCCAGCAAAAATAATAAAAAATGTGGATAGTCGAACTAAAGAAAAAACAAAGCTACTTGATGACCTAAGAAAATAGGTGAAAGAGCAAGTATTACTACAACTGCATCTCACTGTGCTAAGTCATTCTAAACTAATTTTATTTAAAGATACTAAAAAGTACAAACTCGCTATCGCTCAAACATGTACTTTTCTTAACGTATATTTAAATAAAATGACTTAAGACTGACTAAAGCTTGTTCGAATGCATTTTACGTAATACTTGCTCTTTTCCATGTCTTAATCTGAATAATATATGCTCTTTTATACAGATCAAAATAAATTACTCTTTTCTACGTCTTGATTTCAGTAATACTTGATCTTTCTACGTCTTAAACTTGGTAATACTTACTCTTTTCAACTAAAACTAAAAAGAGTAAGTATAAATATATATATATACTAGATAACGTCTAGAGCATCATAGTTATGCTCTTCATCAATTATCATATCTGCTTCATCTTCGTTTTCACCATCTTTATTAACTTTTTCCATCTTTGATATAGACACTTCATATGCAACTTTTTTTATAACTTCATCATCTGATAATTTCTTTTGATATTCTCTACTCTGAAGTCTTCCCCAAATTCTTATATTATCTCCTACTTCAAGACTTTTACAAAATCTAGAATTTCGTCCCCAAGCAATTGTAGGTATATAATCAGATTTGTTGTACAATCTGTTCACTGCAAGTAGCATGTCCGCAATCTCTCTTCCAAAAGGAGTTGTCCTATATACTGGGCTTTTGCAAATATATCCATCTAAAAATATCTGATTTGGATTCTTACTGCGTTCCTCACAAATTTTAATATCTCTAGCAAATACTGTTAAGATTAATCTATTAGATCCCTCAACAAATTTATTGTAAGATCTAAGTTGGCCTTCAACTATAAATTCATTTCCAATGTTAATGTTCATACCCGAAATTAATCTTTCTGAAATTGTTATAGTTAAAATATCAGTTGTTTCGCTAAGTCTCCAAACCTCAAAATCAAATACATAAAACCCTTCCCCATACATTTCATGACTAAATTTTAATTCAGATATTACTTTCCCTTCTAAATAAATCTTATTATTTAACATAACATTATCCATCATAACCCCTCTTTCCCTTAGTGTTTTAGTAAACTTTCCTTAGAATATAAGTATTCAGTTTTATAATGTAATATACCTAATACTTATATAATTTTGTTTGTAAATATTTCGCCAAAATTATAATTAATTGGTATTCCCATTATAATACAAATGTTCACTAAATTTCAATACTTTTAGCATTTATTTTTGTATTTGTTTTCCTGCTTGATTTATATAATAACTATCTTTATATATAAGATCTGATATTGTTACAAATTCATAACCCTGAGCTTTAAAGTATTCTAAAACTTTTTCTAAATTTCCAGGAGTATATTTTGCATTATTATGAAATAAAAGTATAGAGCCCGGCTTAGTCTTTTCTATTATTCTATTATACTCAATGTCTGCCCCTTGCTCTTTCCAATCGATACTATCTGCATCCCATTGAATGCAATAGTGGTTTGTTGCCTCTACGGTTTCAATTACTAAATTATTATACTCTCCAGATGGACATCTAAAAAGCACTGCTGGTTTTCCTGTTATAGACATTATTTTAGCATCAGTTATAGCTATTTCCTTTATCATATTCTCTTTAGATATTGTGGTCATTATAGGATGCTTATTAGAATGGTTACCTATTTCATGACCTTTTTCAAACATCGTCTTTAACTTATCCGGGAACTGGTCTATCCATGCTCCCACTAGAAAAAACGTTGCTTTAGCATTGTACTTATCTAATGCTTTTAATATATCATCTGTTTTGTCATCTCCCCAACTTGCATCAAAGGAAATTGCAATTTTTTTCTCTTTAGTATCTACACTGTAAATTGGTAATTTACGCTGCTGCCCCAAAAACACGCCCTTAGTTTTTAAGTTATAAATACATGTCGCCCCTAAAATCCCAAAGAAAATCAAACAAAACACTATTAGATTCCTTTTTATGTAACCCATACCCTCCTATATCCTCCTTATATCAATGTGCATCAGACAACAAATATAAACTGTCGCCTCGCAGTTACATTTATACTTTAAATTTATATTCTAAAAGTTAATATATATGTATAATTTTCTTTATAAATTTTATTTTGATGAAACTTTTCATTAAATTTATACCCTTTGTAAATTGTTAAAACTAAAAAGCACCAATTCATTTTGGTACTTTTTATGTTATACTGTTTATAATTAATTTTACATGGAACGAAACAGTCTATAATTGTTTTGTACGCAGGTAAACTACAAGGAGGATATGATATGTTTGAAGATGCTTTGGACTTAGCTGAAAATAAGCTTCTTTTACTTTATATATTTTATAAAATAAAGCTCCCTATTTCTAATATTCAAATAACACAAATTATTCTAGAAAATAATTTTATAAATTATTTTACACTGCAACAATATATTACGGAACTTATTGCTTCTAACCTGATTAGTAATACTGAGCAAAAAGGTAAACATAGATTGGTAATTACAAAAAAGGGTGACAATGTTCTATCTTTATTTAAAGGAAGAATTTCTGATAGTAAGTTGCAGCTTATCGATAATTACTTGAAATCCCATATTGAAAATATCAAAAAAGAGCTAACTATTAGCGCTGATTACACAATAGAAAACAATAATAACTATTTAGTTAACCTTACTGCGTCAGAAGATAGTTTCACCCTAATAGATATTAAACTTAGTGTTGCGTCAAACAAGCAAGCACGGGATTTATGCACCAAATGGAGAAATAACCCATCTGATTTTTATAATAAGATAATAAACCTTCTAATAAGTGATTGATTTTTATAGAATTGTCATTCCTGTGGGCTCTCCGCCAATAGAAATGGCTTTTTTATTTTCAGTGATTTTATCGATTCTAAAAAGTAAATTGTTATAATTATCACCTACATACAAAAATTTTTCATCTTCTTGTATCCCTCTAGGCATACCTCCAACTTTAATTTTCTTTATTTCTTTGTAATTATTTATGTCTACTTTACTAACTGTACCCTCTCCAAAGTTTGAAATATAGCAGTATCTTTCATTACAATACATATCCACTGGAGAATTACCAACAGGTATCTTGTACAATACGTTATAATTTTTTAATGATATAATGCTTATACTTCCTTTGTTATCCGTTCCTATATTACTCTCGCAAACTAAAATATAATTTCCATCTGGGGTAATTAGCGCTTTAGTAGGGTATGACCCAACCCTAATGTTTTTAACCTTACCATTGATAGCACAGTCTATTATTGTTATACTGTCACTATTCATATTTGCTACTATAATAATATTCTTTCTTTTACAAATATAAATACTATGGGGTAAATTACCACATTGAATAGCTTCTACGATAGTTCTTTTCTCTAAATCAAAAACTATTATATCATCAGAATCTCCACAAATAACATAAGCTTTATTATCATAAACTGATAAATCATTACAATGCATGCCTATGAAATAACTTTCAGTTTCATAACTATCAATATCAACCATGGAAATGCTATTATCATAACTATTAGCTGTTAATATCTTGTTTTTATAAACACATATGCCATGAGGACCAATTCTTTTGAGATTTCGTTTATCTAAAGATATTTTTTCTTCTTCTATAAATAAATCCAAGTTTACTTTTGATATGCAATCTGCTGAAGTACTACATACATATAACTTTCTCAAATTCCTCACCTCCTCATAACCATAATATGAAAATAGTTATAATCTGCTAACGAGTTTTCATGAAAATTTTTTTATTGAAATAAAGCTACTTAATAGTATATAATATCCTTTGTGATCATTAAAATTACAGAAGATGGAGGTCCATTATGTATAGTTATAAACCCAAAGGCGTTTGTTCAAAAAAAATAGATTTTGATATTGTTGAAAATAAAATAAGGTCTGTTGTTTTTACAAGCGGTTGCCCAGGAAGTTTGATTGCAATTTCAACCCTAATAAAAGGAATGGAAGTTAACGAAGCTATAAAGAGACTTAAGGGCATTCGCTGTGGTGATAAAATCACTTCTTGCCCTGATCAATTAGCTTTAGCGCTTGAAGAATTTCTTGTAAATCCTTAATTAATTTAAGTGCATGATTATAATCTAGTATTTTGACTTATTTTTTATTTTAATATAAGTAAATAGACAAGACACATATTATGTAAAATATGTGTCTTGTCTATTTAAAAAAATTATTAATAGCTCTTATCATATAAAACAAATAATTAACAGCTATGCACCCCTCGTATTATTCTTCTCATATCTCCCACCATGTATAAAGAGCCCGCTATTAATAATAAGTCTTCTTCTCCGCAATAGCTCAAAGCTTTTTCATATGCCGACCTATAATCTTCAATTGCCTCACAACTAGTAGTATATTTTTCTACTTGAACTTTTAACTTTTGCGAAAGTTCTGCACGTTCGCTATGTGGTGTAACAGTGATAACTCTACTCGCCTTCGGAACTATAGTTTTTATCATCGCACCAACTTGTTTATCCGCAAGGATTCCTAAGATTAATATAATTTTATTATAATTAAAATACATACCAATACTTTCAGTAAGGTTTTCTATGCCATCCATATTGTGTGCTCCATCTATAACAACCAATGGCTTTATATTCAGCACCTCAAGCCTTGCTGGCCACAGTACTTTCCCGAGCCCATTCACTATGTTATCTCTACTAATTTTAGTACCTTGCACTATAAGCTCCTCTATAGCATGAACTGCTACGGAACAGTTTAGTAATTGATGTTTGCCTAAAAGTGCCAACTCAATAATATAATCGTTATTTGAAGTATTAACTCTAATTTTTTGAGTTATGATCTTACTACTTTTAAATACTGTCCCCTCAATTGAAGTTATTGCAGCTTGTTTCAAATTTTCCTTTCCCAAATATTCAGATGAATTCTGTGATACTTTTATTAATTTGCATTTTTTTTCTATGCATTTTCTTTCTATTACATCGTAAATTTCCTTTTGCGAAGGAAACATAACTACAGGAATTCCTTGTTTAATTATACCTGCTTTTTCATAAGCAATTTTCCCTATGGTATCTCCTAATATTTGAGTATGGTCTAGGCTAATAGATGTAATAATACTTAAAATAGGTATAATTACATTTGTTGAGTCAAGCCTACCTCCAATCCCTACTTCAACCACTGCATAATCTACATTATTTTTATAAAAATATAAAAAACCTGCACAAGTAATGATTTCAAATTCTGTTGGGTTACCGTGCCCTAGTTCCACTACCTTTTCTACTGCTTTTGAAACCTCTGTTACAATATCACTTAAATCCCCTTTAGAGATATTCTTATTATTTATTTGAATCCGTTCTTCAAACTCTTCAATAAATGGCGAGGTATATGACCCTACCTTGTATCCAGCTTCCACCAAAACCGTAGTCACCATAGCAGTAGTTGAACCTTTTCCATTAGTTCCTGCAATATGTATACATTTCAATTTCTTATGTGGATCTCCTAAAAGTTCTAATATTTTTTCTGTTCTTTCAAGTCCAAGTTTGCTACCAAACTTGGCTGTGTCTTTTATATAAGATTTAGCTTCATCATAATTCATGCTTATCCTTCCTTTCAAAATGGAGTGAATAGTGTGGCGACTGTTAATCCTCTCTTGTGGGAGTAGTCAATTCATCTCCTACTGAGCTATCATCTTCTATGAAGATGATGATTTAACTTACTTTTAAATTTTATACCAATTTAGTTATAATTAACAACCTTTTATTTTATTGTTAGGGAGAATTAATAAATTTTATGCTTTACTCTCTTTATTAATCATTCCCGGATAAAAAAATTGTAACACTTTAGGTAGTACTGAAATACACTATTCTAAGAATGCTTTTATGTATAGCACTGAAAGAAATAGTAAGCTTTGAGTGTTACTAAAAACATTGCTAAACACATTTGGGACGGTTAGCAGCTATTCCCCCAGTTATAACCTATCCCTTTCTTTAATAGAAAAGTCTCCTATGTTTATTTAAACATAGGAGACTTTTAACTATTTTAAATTTTCTATACTTTGAATTACTGAATTGTACATTTCTTTATATTTTTCACCTTTAGCTCTTTCTTCATCAACTACTTCTACAGGAGCTTTCGCTGTAAATTTTTCATTACAAAGTTTTTTCTCCACTCTATCTATTTCTTTTCCTAGTTTATCCTTTTCTTTATTTAACCTTTCAAGCTCTACTTCTAAATCTACAAGCTCAAGTAATGGCATATATACTTCTGCGCCTTTAGTTACTACCGTAACTACATTTCCTGGTGCTTCAGCTTTAGATCCTAAGAACTTAACTTCACTTGCCGATGCAAGCTTCTGAAAATATACCATACCCTCTTCAAATGCTTCTTTTGCCTCTGTAGCATATATAAATACTTTAGCTTTTCTTGAAGGTGGTACATTCATATCAGCTCTAGCATTTCTTACATCCTTTATTGCTTCTATAATGTAATTCATTTTTGCTTCAGATTTCTCATCTTTAAGCGCATCCTCGAACTCTGGCCATTTAGAAATTGTTATAGATTCGTACTCATTATCTAAATGAGTATAAATTTCTTCTGTTATAAATGGCATAACAGGATGAAGTAGTTTAAGTCCAGTTTTTAATACTTTATTTAATACATTTAGCGCTATACCCTTTGCTTCCCCATCTTCTGCGTATAATACTGGTTTAACAAGTTCAATATACCAATCACAGAATTCTGTCCACATAAAGTCATGTGTCTTTTGGAGCGCTATCCCTATTTCATATTTTTCAATATTTTCTGTAACTTCTTTTGTCACAGTGTTCATCCTTGATAATATCCACTTGTCGGCGACAGTGTAGTTTTTACTATCTTTATATTTTGTCATTAATTCTTCATTAAAATTCATCATAACAAATCTAGAAGCATTCCAAATTTTATTGGCAAAGTTTCTAGCAGCTTCAACTCTTGACTCATAGAATCTTATATCGCTACCCGGAGAATTTCCTGTAGCCAGGGAAAATCTCAACGCATCCGCACCATATTTTTCTACTACATCTAATGGATCAATACCATTTCCTAGTGACTTAGACATCTTTCTTCCTTGCTCATCTCTAACCATTCCATGCATTAGCACTGTTTCAAATGGTACTTCCCCTAAATTATAAATCCCAGAAAAAACCATTCTTGCAACCCAGAAGAATATTATATCGTACCCTGTAACCAAAACATTCGTTGGATAGAAGTATTTTAAATCCTCTGTATTATTTGGCCATCCAAGTGTTGAAAAAGGCCACAATGCTGAACTGAACCAAGTATCAAGAACATCCTTATCCTGATTAAGATTTGCACTGTTACATTTGGTACAATTAGTTGGTGCGTTCGTAGTAACTATAATTTCTCCACAGTTCGCGCAGTACCATACCGGAATTCTATGTCCCCACCATAACTGTCTTGATATACACCAATCTTGAATGTTTTCCATCCAATTAAAGTAGGTTTTATCAAACCTTTCAGGAACAAATTTAGTTTTATTTTCGTGTACCGCATCGATTGCCGGCTTTGCAAGGGACTCCATTTTAACATACCATTGTTTGGATAACATTGGCTCTACAGTAGTTTTACATCGATCGTGAGTACCTACATTGTGAGCATGGTCTTTTATCTTAACAAGTAGACCTGCCTTGTCTAAATCATCTACCATGACCTTTCTCGCGTCGTATCTGTCAAGACCTGAATATTTTCCGTACCCTTCACTTATAGTTGCATTTTCATTCAGAACTACTATTTCTGGTAGATTGTGTCTCTTTCCTATTTGATAATCATTAGGATCATGTGCTGGAGTAATTTTAACTGCCCCTGTTCCAAACTCTATATCAACATAATCATCTGCAACTATTGGTATTTCTCTATCTACTAAAGGCAACATTATTTTTTTACCTATTAAATGTATATAACGTGGATCCTTAGGATTTACAGCAACTGCTGTATCGCCGAGCATGGTTTCTGGCCTTGTCGTAGCTATTTCTAAAAATTCATTACTACCTACTATTGGATATTTTATATGCCAGAAGTGCCCATCTTGTTCTTCAAACTCTATTTCAGCATCTGATATTGCTGTCATACATTTTGGGCACCAGTTTGTTATCCTATTTCCCTGATAAATAAGTCCATCTTTATATAATTTAACAAAAACTTCTCTTACTGCATGATTTAAGTTTTCATCCATAGTAAAGCTTTCTCTTGTAAAATCAACAGAGCATCCCATTTTCTTTATTTGCCCTCTTATTTTTTCTCTATATTCATTAGTCCACTCCCAAACTTTTTCAAGGAATGCCTCTCTTCCCATTTCTTTTTTCACAAGCCCTTTCTTTAAAAGTTCATTTTCTACCTTAACTTCCGTTGCAATACTAGCATGGTCTTCACCTGGAAGCCACAAGGTGCTAAAGCCTTGCATTCTTTTAGTTCTTATTAGAATGTCTTGAAGCGTATTATCAAGAGCATGCCCTAAGTGTAATTTCCCTGTAATATTTGGTGGTGGCATCATAATTGTGAATGGCTTTTTATTTTTATCAATAGTTGGAGTAAAAAATCCTTTTTCTTCCCACCATGCGTAAAGCCTTTCTTCAAACTCTTTCGGATCATAATTCTTATCAATATTGTTATTTTCTTCCATCAGTAATTCCTCCTAAGCAATAATTATTATATCAACTTCTAAGCATCTTAAATATAAAAAGGAATAAAAAAAGAACCTTCGTCTATAAAAGGACGAAAAGCTCGCGGTACCACCTTTTTTCCTGCAAATCTACAGGCTCTTGATAATTTAACGATTAAGATAACCGTCTTTGTTTACTAACTATAATTGTATAGAATTCAACAAAGAAGCTCCGAAGCTACCTTCAAGGTTTTTCATATAGAAGATCTTACAGCCTATGGATCTTCCTCTCTTAATATTAATTTCCCTCTACTCCTCTTCATCTAAGCTTTTAAAGATTTTATGAAGTTTTTATTTATTCCTTATTATACATCTTAATTTATATATGTCAAGATATTTCATTTTATATTTATGATACTTGTGTAATTGATTTATGATACAACTTATTTTACAGCTTAACTTTAATTTAAAATGTCACATCTACACAATTTCTCATATTATAGAATGATAACACCCTTATAATATGGAGGTATCTATGAAAATTAAAAAAATCTCAGTTTTTTCTCTGCTTCTCTCTCTTACCTTAATAACTACATTATTTTCTGGATGTAAAAAAGCAGATAATGGAGCACTCGAAAAAATAAAATTAAACGAAGTAGTTCGCTCTATTTTCTACGCTCCAATGTATGCAGCAATATCAGAGGGCTTCTTTAAAGAGGAAGGCATTGAAATCGACCTTTCAACT